>DATFVU010000225.1:0-4935 GCA_035260145.1 Candidatus Polarisedimenticolia bacterium
CCGCCGTTGTCGATCACCAGGACATCGCCCGGCTCGGCCTTCTCCATGGCCTCCAGGAAGACATCGACGCTGCCGTAGTGCTTTACAGGAAGCACCCGTCCCGCCAGGCTGGCGCCCGGAACGATCGGGCCGAGCTCGGGCGGAGCCAGGAGTAGAGAAATGGATTGACGGACGCACGCGTCGGCGACGAGCGGCGTCGAGAGCTCGCGGAAGGCTTCACTCACGCTCTGATTATTCAAGTGTGGGTCCCCTCGGGTCACGCGGGTCCACCGGCGCAGGGGCGGACCTTTCTACTCCAGCGCGTGGCCGGGACGCAAGGGGGACTCGCCGCCGGCTCCGCCGTGATCCGCGCTCACTCTTCCGACGTCGAGGCGTAGAACGAGGCGCCGCGCACGTTCTCGTCGATCACCAGCGGGCTCTGAATGGCGGGGAAGGCCCGCTGCTCGCAGTTCATCCGGTCGCAGAGTCGGCAGGTGACTCCGACCGGCACGGCCGCCGGGTTCTCCAGGTCGACGCCGTCGGAGTAGACGAGGTCTCCCGCGAACTGGACCGGGCAGCCGATATCGATGGCGTGAACGGCCCTCTGGGCGTGATAGCCGCCGCTCTCCCGGGGAAGCGTGCGCGCCACGTCGAAGTAGGTCGTGCCGTCCGGCATGCGCGACAGCTGCACGCGGATCATGCCGGGCGTCAGGAAGGCGGCGTGCACGTTCCAGAGCGGGCAGGCGCCGCTGAAACGGGCGATGCGGATGCCGGAGGCGCTGAAGCGCTTCGAGATGTTGCCCGCCACGTCCACGCGCAGGAAATGAAACGGGACCCCCTCGGCGCGCGGCCGGCGCAGCGAGGTCAACCGGTGGCACACCTGCTCGAGACTGGTACGGAAGCGATGGCCCAGGAGATCGATGTCGTAGCGCACCTCCTGCGCCGCCTTCAGGAACCTCTCGTAGGGCATGAGGACCGCCCCGGCGAAGTAGTTCGCCATCGCCACCCGGCAGAGCGAGCGGGCCGCCCCCGTCAGGAGAAGAGGGTCTCCCGCCAGGCGATCGAGCACTTCTGAGAGCTCCAGGAGCCCCACCTGGTGGGCGAGCTGGAAATTCCGGCTGCCGCGGCGCAGCACCTCGGACAACAGAAGCTCGGAACGTCCCGGCTCGAAACGCCGGATCGCGCCATGCATCGCCCCGACCTTCTCGATGCGGACCTTGACCCCCCGCTCCTTCTCGAGGTACTGGGCCAGGGCCTGGAACAGATCCTTCCCCTCCAGGCCTGCATCGCGCCAGAGCCTCTCCGCCCCCTCCTCGAGATCGGGGAAGTAATTCATGTGCCGCTGGATAAGGTCGCTGACCTCTTCGGAAGGCAAGCGTGAAAGCTCGACCCCCTTCAGCTCCTGCCCTTCCGACAGGCGCTCCGAGAGGATTTCGGCCGAGCTCCTCGCTCCCTGATAGGCGTGGTACAGATTCAGGATCGCCCTGGCGACGAGGGGGGACTGGCCGACCTGCTCGCGCACGTCGGTCTGGGTCAGCCCCAGCCGCTCGAACATCCGGTCGCCGAACACCTCCAGGAGGTCGGCCACCAGGCGCTCGTCCTCGCCGCCGGCGAAGGTCTTCAGATCCAGGTGGAACTCCTGGGCGAGCTTCAGCAGGACCTGGGCGCTCAGCGGGCGCTGGTTGTGCTCGATCAGGTTGAGATAGCTGGCGGAAATGCCGAGGCGCTCGGCCATCTTGGCCTGGCTCAGCCCTTCGCTGCGCCTCAGCGATCTGATTCTCGAGCCGAGCCTCAGCCTGTCTTGAACCATCTTCCTATCCGTGTATTTCCCTTCATAGAATCCAGCCTAAATTGTATTGACTTTTCAAATTTACGCAACTGTCTTTACAGGTTACATCCCTCTTAACTCATTGTCTTTTCAGTTTCTTATTGAAATTATCCGAAGTTAATACACAATCATGGTCACGTCTAGAGAGGTGAATTTAATGGCCCCGATAGCGACTGCGACAACGGAAACCGATTCAGGAATTCTCGTCCGAAGAGCGCCCGCCCCGGGCTCGGAAGAAGTTCTGACCTTCGAGGCGCTCGCCTTCGTCGCGGGACTTTCGCGGCGCTTCGCTCCCAGGGTGCGACAGCTCCTGGAGCGCCGCCGGGAGTCCCAGGCCAGATACGACGCCGGCGCGCGTCCCGATTTCCTGCAGGAGACGCTCGACATCCGGGAGGACAACTGGACCGTCGCTCCCCTCCCCGCCGACCTCCTGGACCGCCGCGTCGAGATCACCGGCCCGGCGGAGCCGAAGATGATCATCAACGGCCTGAACTCGGGCGCCAGCGCCTTCATGGCCGACTTCGAAGATTCGCTGTCGCCGACCTGGGACAACGTGGTCCGAGGCCAGCTCGCCCTGAAGCAGGCGGTGGAAGGGACGATCCGCTATGTCGATCCCGGCACCGGCAAGGTGTACGCGCTGGGCGAGAGCCTGGCGACTCTCATCGTGAGGCCGCGCGGCTGGCATCTTCCCGAGAAGCACCTGGAGGTGGACGGGGAACCGGTGCCGGCGCCGCTCTTCGATTTCGGTCTCTTCTTCTTCCATAACGCCCGACGCCTGCTGGCGCAGGGGACGGGGCCCTATTTCTACCTTCCGAAGATGCAGAGTCACCTCGAGGCGCGGCTGTGGAACGACGTTTTCCTTTACGCGCAGCAGGAATTCGGGCTGCCGCGGGGGAGCATCCGCGCGACCGTCCTGATCGAGACGCTTCCCGCCGCCCTGGAGATGGACGAGATCCTGTACGAGCTGCGCGAGCACTCCGCCGGCCTCAACCTCGGCCGCTGGGATTACATCTTCTCGTTCATCAAGACGGTCCGCAGCGACCCGACGCTGGTCCTGCCGGACCGGTCGCAGGTGACGATGGCCCAGCCGTTCCTGCGCGGCTGCCGGCAGCTCCTCATCAGGACGTGTCACCGGCGCGGGGTCCATGCGATGGGCGGCATGGCGGCCCAGATCCCGATCAAGAACGATCCGGAGGCGAACCGGTCCGCGCTGGAGAAGGTCCGCGTCGACAAGTCGCTGGAGGTGAAGGACGGCCACGACGGCACGTGGGTGGCCCACCCCGGCCTCGTCCCCCTCGCCCGTGAAGTGTTCGACACCATCCTCAAGGGCCCGAACCAGATCGAGGAGAAGCGCCGGGCGGTCGTGGTGATGGCCGACGATCTGCTGCGCGCCCCGCAGGGAACGCGCACCGAGGAGGGCCTGCGTCACAACATCCGCGTCGGCGTGCAGTACCTCGAGGCCTGGCTGCGCGGCACGGGCTGCGTGCCTCTGTACAACCTGATGGAGGATGCCGCCACCGCCGAGATCTCCAGGACCCAGGTCTGGCAGTGGATCCATCACGGAGCCAGCCTGTCCGACGGCACGCCCGTGACCCCGTCGACCTTCCGCAAGATCCTGGCCGAGGAGATGCAGCGGGTGGGCGCCGAGATCGGTCCGGAGCGCTTCGCCACCGGCCGGTTCCAGGAGGCGAGCGAGCTGTTCGCGAGCCTGTCGACCGCCGACGCCTGTCCCGAGTTTCTGACGCTCCCGGCCTACGACCTGTTGACCGAAATCCGCCAGACCCCAGGAGGACTGTAATGTACGAGACCAGCATCGACGTGATGGCGACCCGTTGGGACGGGATCGCGCGCACCTACTCCGCCGAGGATGTGAAGCGCCTGCGCGGGTCGGTGACCATCGAGCACACCCTGGCGCGGCTGGGGTCGCAGCGCCTGTGGGAGATCCTGAACACCGAGGACTACGTGCCGGCGCTGGGAGCGGTCACCGGCAACCAGGCGGTCCAGCAGGTGCGCGCCGGCCTGAAGGCGATCTACTGCAGCGGCTGGCAGGTGGCCGCCGACGCCAACTCGCACGGCGGGACCTACCCGGACCAGAGCCTCTACCCCGTCGACAGCGTTCCCAAGCTGGTGCGCCGGATCAACCAGGCGCTGCAGCGGGCGGACCAGATCGAGCACGCCGAGGGGAAGGCGGGGCGCTACTGGTTCGCGCCGATCATCGCCGACGCCGAGGCCGGCTTCGGCGGTCCCCTGAACGCCTTCGAGCTGATGAAGGCGATGATCGAGGCGGGGGCGGCGGGGGTCCACTTCGAGGACCAGCTCTCCTCCGAGAAGAAATGCGGCCACCTGGGGGGCAAGGTCCTGGTGCCCACGAGTCAGTTCATCCGCACCCTCATCGCCGCGCGCCTCGCGGCCGACGTCGCGGACGTTCCGACAATCCTGGTGGCGCGCACCGACGCCAACAGCGCCAAGCTCCTGACCTCCGATATCGATCCGTACGACCGCCCGTTCCTAACGGGGGACCGGACGGCTGAAGGGTTCTTCCGCATCACCGGCGGCCTCGACTGCGCCATCGCCCGCGGCCTCGCCTACGCTCCCTTCGCCGATCTCCTCTGGTGCGAGACCTCCACGCCCGACCTCGCCGAGGCGCGCCGGTTCGCCGATTCGATCCACGCCCGCTTCCCCGGCAAGCTCCTGGCCTACAACTGCTCTCCGTCCTTCAACTGGAAGAAGCACCTCGACGCGTCCGACATCGCCCGCTTCCAGCGCGAGCTCGGCGCCATGGGGTACAGGTTCCAGTTCGTGACGCTCGCCGGATTCCATTCGTTGAACCACGGAATGTTCGAGCTGGCGCGCCGCTACAGGGACCTCGGCATGAGCGCATACTCGGACCTGCAACAGGCCGAGTTCGCCGCCGAGGCCCAGGGATACTCGGCGACCAAGCATCAGCGTGAAGTGGGGACGGCCTATTTCGACGAAGTCTCCCAGGTGATCTCGGGCGGCCTCGCCTCGACCCTGGCGCTGAAAGAGTCCACGGAAACTCAGCAGTTCTGAGACCCGGCCGCGACCGTCGGACGCGGCCGCCCCGCTCATCCTTCGGGGCGAATCTCCGCCTGAACAGCCACCTCCAG
>DATFVU010000226.1:0-21001 GCA_035260145.1 Candidatus Polarisedimenticolia bacterium
GATCGGCGCCGACTCCCTGGGCGAGCACCTCCCTGTACTTGGCCAGCACCTTGTCCTCGATCTTCTTCCGCGTCTCGTTGTTCAGGGGATGCGCGATGTCCCGGAACGTCCCGTTCTTCCTCTTCTTGCTGGGCATCGAGATGAACAGGCCGTTGATTCCGTTGATGATCTTGATGTCGCTCACCACGAAGCAGTCGTCGATGACGATGGAAACAAACGCCTTCAGCTTGTCTTCGTCGACCGGGAAGACGCGGACATCGGTGATTTCCATGCTCGGCGCCTCACTTTCCCCCCGAGCATCACCCCTACCCCACCCTTCTGCGGAACTCCTCTCGTTTGAGCGGAGCGCATCGAATCGTCCGGAAGCCCCGGGCGCGCGCCTCGGCAGAGGCCCTCCCGATCGCGCCGGGGTTCCTGAAGATCCCGAAAACGGCCGACCCGCTGCCCGTCATCGCGGCCGCCCCCGCACCCACAGCCTGCAGGTGAGCCTTGATTTCCCCGATGGCAGGACACAGAGCGCGCGCGGATTCTTCCAGGTCATTCCCGGCGCGCACCCAAGCCTCCACCTCTTCAGCGAGGCTGCCCTTCAGGGTGGGCTTGAAGGTTGCCATGCTACTGATTCTCAAGGCAGATGTCAAACTCTCCGAGGCTTTGGCGTAGACCTCCCGCGTCGACAGGGACAGCCCGGGGAAGACGATGAGGACCTCGTACCCACCCAGGTCGGGCAGGGGCTCGACCACCGACCCGGTCCCGGTCAGGAGCGCAGTCCCGCCGCAAAGGAAGAACGGCACGTCCGCCCCGAGGGTGGCGGCGATCTCTTCAAGCCGTCGTTGGGAAAGATCCAGTCCCCACAACCGCCGCAGGGCAAGAAGGGTGGCGGCCGCGTCGCTGCTCCCGCCCCCCAGGCCCGAGCCGGCGGGGATCGCTTTGCGAATGCGGATGTGGACGCCGCGCGGCGGCGACGCCGGCGCTGGCAGGGCGGCGGCAGCCCGAAACGCCAGGTTCTCCGGTCCCGACGGAACGGTCGGGTCGTCGACGTCGATGGTGATCCCCTCCGGCCGGGCCTCGAACGTGAGATCGTCGTGCAGGTCGACGGTTTGCACGAGGCTCTCCAGCTCGTGGAGCCCGTCCGGTCTCCTTCCGAGGATCCTCAGACAGAGGTTGATCTTGGCGTGAGCGGGGACCTGGAGTCGAGCGGGTCGCCGGCCCTCTACCTGGTCCTGAGACCCGGGCCCGCCGGAAACAGCGAGAGCGTCCGGCTCTCGAACCCGTCCGGGATCTCCGGGGTGAAGAGAGCTTCGGGGATGTCGCTGGCCCACGGTCCCTCCACGGCGGAAAGCTGCACCACGGCTCCCTTTCCGGGAAGGCGCAGGCGCAACTGCCGGGGCCAGCGCGGGCCGAGGCCCTTGTCGTAGTCGCCGTACTCGGCCTCGAGGATCATAGCACCGCTGATCCCCTCGCTGACGGTCGCCGACAGGAGCGCGCCGCCGCGCTCTTCGCAGCGGGCCTGATAGCGGATCTCGTTCGGTGGACAGCTCACCTCGTACCACGAAAGGGTGCGGCCGAGGGTGACGGCGGGACGCGTCATGACCTCCACGTGCACCGCCTCCTGCGCGCACATCGGACGCCCCGTCAGAAGAGCGATCCATTCAGCCGACTCGAGCGGCACTCCGAGGAGCCGATCCAGCGCCTCCGCCGAGGACGCCGTCTTCTCGTAGGCGCGCTCGGACGGCAGAAGCGCCAGCGTCGAGTCGGCCGTCGCCGCCACCACAAGCCAGGGCACGCCACCGGGGGCCATAAACTCGAGTCGCATCCTGTCGGGCGGGAGAATGGAGACCGCAACCCGGAAGCGCCCCTTGGCGCCCTGGCCTTCCGATTCGCCACGGAACAGGGCCTTGTAACCGCGGGCGGACGGCCCCGGCATCGGAGGCCCGACCTCGGGGGAGCGAACGCCGGTGCAGGCCCAGGAGGCCGCGACGAGCGTCACGACGACGATCAGCCGATCCCGCGCCACCGTGGTTTCCGCCCGGAGCCCGTTCAGGGAGTCACCTTACGCCCGGCCTGCATCTTGAGGATCTTCTGGCGCACTCGATCCGGATCTTCGTGCTCACGCTTCAGCGCCTCCTGCCACTCGCGAAGCGCGTCCTGGCCGCGCCCGGTCTGCAGCATCAGGTCCCCCAGGTGCTCGTGGATCGCCGCGTCGTCCTCGTCGGCCGCAAGCGCCGCCCGCAGGCTCTTCTCCGCCTCGTCGTAACGGGTCAGCTTGAACTGGACCCAGCCGAGGCTGTCGAGGTACGCCGCGTTCACGGGGTCGATCGCCAGGGCCCGCTGCACGTAGCCGAACGCCTCCTGCAACCGCACGCCCCGGTCCGCCAGCATGTACCCCAGGTAGTTGAGAGCCATGGCGTTCTTGGGATTGATTCGTATGGAGCGCGCCAGAAGGCGCTCCGCTTCCACCGCGCGTCCCAGCCGCTCGAGGGCCGCCCCGCGCGCGAACAGGAGGGCGTCGTCGGCGGGGTGTCTGCGCGTGCCGTCCTTGAGGACCGAGTCGGCCTGGGAATAGAGCTTCCGCCGAAGGAGCGTCTCGGAGACGCGCGCGTACGCCTGGGACGACCCCTCGGCATCGCGCAGGAGCTCCTTGTAGTACCGACCCGCCGCGTCCAGGTCACCTCCGGCGATCAGGATTTCGCCCTCGAACACGTTCACGTCCAGATCCTCGGGAAAGCGCTGCTTCGCCTCGGCCACCGCGCGGCGCGCCTCGTCCGTTTTCCCGCCCTCGAGCTGAGCGCGGGCGAGGAGCAGGAAAAGGTCGGGTCCCGGCTCGCCCGCCGTGCCCAGGGCCTGGGTCAACGATTCGATGGCACCGCCGTACTGTCGATTCTCCAGCTGCATCACCCCGACCTGGGAGTAAGCCAGCGCCAGGATCGACCCCTCGCGCTCGCTCAGCGCGGCGCGACCGGAGGCCAGACCGATGAGCTCCTGGTATCCCTGCAGGGCGCGGGCCTTGAGCCCCGCGTTCTGCTGTAGGCGGGCCTTGTGGAAGCGGGCCTCGAGGTTTCCCGGCTCCCTCTGGAGCAGCCGATCGTAGGTCTCGAGAGCGCTTCCGGTGTCGTTCGCGGCCTCGTACGCCTGGGCCAGAGGCAGAAGCCCGCGCGTGTCGGCGGGATCCACGGCCTGCGCCCGCAGGAGCTCGCGCACCGCGTCCTTGTACCGTCCCGCGAGGAGGTGCAGGGTTCCGATGCGCGTCCTCACGTAGGGCGACTCGGTGTCGCCGTCGAGCACGCGCGCGTAAACCGCTATCGCTTCATCGTACTTCTTCTCGAACTCGAGGAGCGAGGCCAGCGCGTCGGCCGCTTCGAGGTTGCCCGGCGTCCGGCCGACGATCTGGCGCAGCGTCGTCTCCGCATCGGCGAACCGACCGGTGCGCGCGTACACCTTGCCGAGAAGCAGCGACATCGGGCTGTCGAGAGGACGCCTGCGGGCGAACTCCGCAAGCGTGTCGCCCGCCTCCTTCAGGCGCCCGGTATGGTAGTAGAGCTCCGAAAGGGCGCGACAGGTCTCCTGGTCCGTGGGCTCCGCCCGAAGCGCCTCGCGGTACTGTTCGATCGCCAGGCCGATCTGGTTGTCGGAGTCGTTCCCGTCGCGCGCCCGGCTCAGGTGGATGTCGCCGAGGAGACGGTGCGCGTCCCCCAGCGATGGATTCGAGTCGGCCACCTTGGTCGCCAGGTCCGCCGCCCCTGAAAAATCGTTCAGGGAGAAGCGCAGCTGCGCCAGCTCGAGCAGGAGAGACGGGGAGGAGTCGCTGGCGACGGCGTGCTCCATCTGCTCGAGGGCGTGCAGATAGTCCCGCTCCATGATCAGTTGTTGCGCAAGGGAATAATGGTAGTACGCCTCCGGACGCAGGGGGTTCGCGCCCGACAGTTCTGGCGCCGCCTCCGCCGCGCCAATGGCGAGAAGCGCCCACAAAGCGACCGCGGGGATGGCGCGCGCCCGATTCATCGGTGCGCCCCCGCCGTCGCCGGCTCGTCGAATCGCATCTTGAGCCGCCGGCTGATGGGGCTGAGCGAGATGGCCAGGACCCTTTGCTCCTTCGGGCGAAAGTCTCCCTGAATCCCCTCGATCTGATCAAAGTCGCTGCTCACGACGCGCACCTCGACTCGGTGACTGCCCGGGCCCACCGGGAGGGTCCGCGTGAAGCGCGTCTTGGTCCCGGGCCCCTTGAGCTTCTCCTCGAGGAGCGTCGCGCCATCGAGGCGCACCTCGATGCGCCCCGAAGTGAAGCGGTGGGACATCGTCACCCGAAGACGGGCGGCCTGAGCCGGATCGGTCGGCGCCGCTCCCGGGCTGATGCCGATCCCCGACAGCGATTTTCCGGCCCCGCTCCCCGGAAACGAGGGGCCGCTCAGCAGGCCGAGCGGCTGCGGCCCGGCGGGACGGCCGTCGGGCGAGCGATACAGGAGGAACGGCGCGGAGGCGAGGAGCACCAGGCAGACGAGGAACGCGATCCAGCCGATGCCCAGAGTCGATCCGCGGCCCGCGAGCAGTTGTGCGAAGCGAGGCGCCAGAAACGTGACGCCTCGCCTTCCCCCCTCGGCCGGACGGGACTCGGCGGCCTTGGCGTCCTCGCGCGACACCAGCGTCGGGGGCGTGGCCTTGTCGGCCGACGCACGCCACTCGGCCACCGCGGACAGAAGATCGGCCGCGAATTCGGCGCATCGAGTATAGCGGTCCGAGGCGCTCTTGGAGAGGACCTTGCGTACGATCCGATCGAACGGCGGCCGCAGGGCCGGATTCAGCTTCGTGGGGGGCGGCGGGTCGACGTTCACCACCTGGTAGGAAATGGCGGTGACGCTGTCGCCGACGAACGGCTTTTCCCCCGTCAGGAGCTGATAGAGGATGACTCCGAGGGAGAACTGGTCGGTGCGCCCGTCCACCTCGGTGCCGGTCACCTGCTCGGGAGACATGTAGTTGGGCGTGCCGAAGAACTTCCCGGGGCGGGTGAGGCCGCCGGCCGACAGGCGGGCGATGCCGAAGTCGAGGATCTTGGGCTGGCCGCTCTCGGTCAGCAGGATATTGGCCGGCTTGATGTCCCGATGCACGACCCCGTTGTCGTGTGCATAATCCAGGGCCTGTGCCAGCTTCTCGATCACGTCCGATACCTGCGCCAGCGGCAGCCTTCCGCCGCCCGCGAGGAGCTCGTGCAGGTTGGTGCCGTTCACGAACTCCATGGCGATGTAAGCGTCGCCGCCGGCGCTCCGCTCGCCCACGTTGTAAATCGTCACGATATTGGGGTGGTTCAAGCGTCCCGCGACCTGGGCCTCATGGTAGAAGCGCTGCAGGAACTCCTCTTCCTCTCCCGGCCCGAGAGGGAAGGAGAAGGCGATCGTCTTGAGGGCGACGATCCGGCCGATCCGCGGGTCCCGGGCCTTGTAGACGACACCCATGGAGCCACGCCCGATCTCCTCCAGGATCTCGTAACGCCCGATCGACTTCGGCATGACCATCACAGCCGGCCCCCTGCTCCCCGCCGGCGGCGTTGGCCGTCGGGGAAGTGGCACCCCACACGCCTTTCGGAGCAGGCCGCGGGCCTGCGCTTCATCAATATAGGACCCCCGTCCCGGATCGTCCAGAAGAGTGGGGGCGCGCAATCCGGGGGATATCGGAGTTCAGGAAGGTCGGCCTAGGCGGCCTCGCGCTCCGACGACAGGGCCTGGCCGCGCAGGTAATCCACGGCCTTCTTTTGCTGCGGGTCACCCGCATCCGTGGCGCGGCCCTCGATCGTCACGTCGGGCTGCAAACCCTGGCCGTGCCACTCCTTGCCGGCGGGGGACTGGTATTTCCCGGTCGCCAGGTAGAGCCCGTCACCGTGCTGCAGCGGCAGAAGCCTGCGCACGGCCCCCTCGCCCCAGGTTCGCTGCCCGAGGATCGAGGCGCCGAGGTCGTCACGCAGCGCCGCGGCAACGACCTCGCACACCCCCGATGTGCCGGGGTCGGTCAGGATCGCCACGGGGCCGCTCCAGGCCAGGCGTCGCCCGTCGGACTTGAACGACTTGTCCCCCTCGTAGCGGTCGGTCACGGTCACGACCCGGCCGTCGGACACGAACAGGCTCACGGCGCCAATCCCCTCCGCAAGGGCGTCCGATGCGCAGCCGCGCAGATCGAGAAGCAGCCGCGTCGCCCCACGCTTCCGCAGAGCCGCGATCGCCTGGTCGATGCGACGGGCGTCCCCCTCGCGCAGACCGGCGACACGCACCACGCCGACGCCCTGCGTCTCAAGCGAGTAGGCGGGTGCCGGGGCGGGCAGGATTCTCCGCATCAGGGAGAGGGTCTTGCGTCCGGCCGACTCGGCGGGGCTGAGATTCAGAGTCGTCTTGCTTCCCTGCTTGCCGGAGAGAGCCTGCGTCGCCTCCCAGACCCCGAGCTGCCGCGTCGAGCGGCCGTCGATGGTCACCAGGACGTCCCCCGTCTGCAGACCCGCTTCCGCCGCCGGTGAGCCGGCGGCGGCCGAGACCACGACGATGTAGCCGCGACGTTTCGAGAGAGTGAGCCCCACGCTCGCGGGGCCGTTGTTCTCCCCCCGGTAGGCGCGCTCGTAGCGATCCGAGGCCAGGTATTCGTTCCCCGGATCGAGGGACTCGAGCATGCCGCGATAGGCCCCTTCCATGAGCGAGTCGACCTGCACCGGCTGCACGTAATTGTGGACGATTAGGTAGAGCGCCTCGTTGAACAGCTTGAGGTAGCTGTAGGTCCCCTCGACCGCCACGACGCGTCCGATCATCGCTCCGCACACCGTGAACAGAATCAGAGCGGTGGAGAGCCCCAACATCACCTTCCGATCGGACGCGATCTTCATGTCCCTCCCCTCCTCACGGGGTCCTGCGCGTTTGACGGGCCGTCGGTCGCTTGCGCTCCGGCGGCCCGGGCGCCGCGCGCAGCCAGCGCGCGGGATCCTCCGGTTTTCCATCGTGCCGGATCTCGAAATAGAGACCCGGCTCATCGAACGATCCTCCCTGACCCGAGCGGGCGATCACTTCCCCTCGGTCCACCTCCTGCCCGGCCTGGACCAGGCGCTCGTCCACGTGACCGTAGATGGAAAGATAGGAGTCGCCATGGTCGATGACAACCATCTGGCCATAGCCCTTGAACCAATCGCTGAAGATCACGCGTCCGTTGAACACGGCCCTTACATCCTGCCCCGGCGAGGCGGCGATGTCCACCCCCGGGTGGGGCACCTCGGTGCTGAACCTCGGGTGCCTCACGTTTCCGAACGGGACCGAGAGCCTCCCCTTGGCCGGCCAGTCGAGTGTGCCCCGGTAGCGGGAGAACCCGAGCGACGGCACGGGCTCCGCGGGGCCGGGCTGGGCCAGGCGCTCCAGGAGAGCGCGGATCTCCCCTTCGACCCGGATCAGGTCGGCGAGAAGGGCGCGCTGCGAGGTCTGCTCCCGTTGCAATCCGCTCAGAACGGCGCCTTTTTGCTCGCGCACCTCGCGCAGCTCGCGGGTCTTGTCCTCGAGCGAGACCTGCAGGCTCTGCAGCCGCTCGCGTCGGGCCTGAAGCTCGGCCAGGACAGCCTCCAGCTTGTCGCGGTCGGCCCGATAGGCTTCGATACGCTCCGCCTCGCCCAGATTCATCGCCTCGATCGCCCGGTACCCGGCCGCCACTTGTGTCGGAGACGAGGCGGCCGTCACGACGCGCAGATACCGGGTGGGCCCAATCTTGTAGGTCTCCCGCAGGTAGTCGCGAAGACCGGCCTCGCTCTTCTCCAGGCGGGCCTCGATCGAATCGGCCTCGCGACGCGCCGATCGCTCGCCGTCCGCGGTGAGGCGCATGTCGCCACGCAACGATTCCGACTCGCGCCGCAGCAGGGCCATCCTGAGGTCGAGCTCCTCCATCGAGTCGAGGACGGAGCCGGCCGACGATTCGCCTTCGAGCAGGCGCTGGCGCAGGGCCTCGATCTCGTCCCGGACCTTTTGCAGGCGTTCTTCCTCCTCCTGCCGGCGCGCCGCCGTCTTCTGCCCGGCGTCGTCGGGGGCCCCCGCGCGCGCCTCCGCTCCGGCCGCCGCGAACAGCGTCAGGAGCGCCAGCCAGGCGACGGCACGGTGCGACAGAATCGTCATCTCACTGCAAAAGCGAATGGCCATCGATGTCCTGTACCGGCGGCACGCCCAGAAGCGCCAGAACCGTCGGGTAGATGTCGGCGATCCCGGGCTCGCTTTTCGCCAGCCGAACGTTGCTGAACAGGACCCCGCGGACCAGCCGGGGGTCGTTGGAACAGTGATCGCCGCTCCACGCCTTCAAATTGTCTTCGAAAATCTTCGGCGGCACCTCGCCCAGCGCCGTCTGCCAGCCGATGCGGTAGTGGGCGCTGTTGGCGGGGCGCAGGTCGGGCACGACGCGCGGGTCGTACCCCGAATAGATGTCCTCGCGCCGGTAGACCCGCTGCACCGGCTTCTCTCCGGTGTCCGGGTCGACCAGCGCCTCCAGCTGCCTCACGATGGCTGCGCGCACCTCGTCGTAGTCGCGTCCCGGCACGACGCTTCCCTGCGGCTCGCGGCCCATGAGATTGATGTAGATGTTGCCGAGCCCCATCGCGTAGGCCTTGGTTCGGGACCAGTCGACGTATCGGAAGAACTCCCCGAGCTCTCCCTTGTCGAACAGGTCCTCGAGAGTCTTCCCCCCCGTCGATGTCCCCTGTCGGAGCGTCATGAAGCCGTTTCTCACCAGCCAGGTGTTGTAGTTGACGCCGCGTCGGAAGGAGGCGAATCCGTGGTCGGAGCAGACGAGGAGGGCGGTTCGCGGCCTGATCGCCCGGATCGCCTCCCCGACGATCCGATCCATCCGCTCGTACGATTTGGGGATCTCATCCGCGTACTGCGCGGCCAGGCGGGCGTCGTACAGCGGGTGCCCGGGATCGTGCAGCCGCCAGAGCATGTGCCCGACGCGATCGGTGAAGTCGAACACCTGGACGTACAGGCGATCGTCCCCTTTCTCGAGAAAGCGCTTCATCATCTCGAACTGCTTCTCGGCGGTGAACTCCATGTCCTCCACGAAGTGCCGCTCGTCGGTCAGGCCGGAGGGCAGGGACCAGGTGTCGATCGGCCAGCCGAGCGTCTTGAACAGCCCGAACTGGTCGACCAGGGCGCGGGCGAACGACGGGGGCCCGGTGAACGGCACCGGTTGACACTCGGGATGGAAGTTCAGCGGAGACGCGTAGAGCTTGAGCTCGGGCGACAGCGACAGGAGCTTGAAGCGGATGATCCCGCGCAGACCGGCCAGACGGTCGACGACCGGGTTCACCCGGATGGGCGCCACGAACCAGCCGCTCCACTGACCGACGCGAAGCGTCTGGGCCGCGCCGCCCAGATCGATCGTGGCCTTCTCGTCGTCGGCCTCGATCCGGAAAGGGATGTCGAGACGCCGGGGCACGCCGCGCGCCTGAAGGCTCTTCTCCATCCTGGCGCGCGCCTCCGTGCGGGCCTGTCCCTCGAGCCCGCGTATCGCGTCATCGATCGGAAAATCGTAGAACGGCTGATTCAGTGGACCGACGATGGCGGTCTCGATCGTCCCGCGCCTGGCCTTGAGATGGACGATCTCGACGCTGAATTGATTGTCCGACAGCGTCAGCGCCGGGTCGGAGGTGTAGAACGACGGGGAGCCGATGCGGCCGCGCATGTCGGGCACCCCGAGGCCGGACAGCATCGATTCGTTCGCGTGATCTTCCGCGGGAAACGTCGTGGGCACATTGATCACTCGCGCTTTGACTCCGGCGTCGGCCGCCGCCGCCCAGAACGGCTGTCCCTTGCGCGGGTTCGTGGCGGTGGGCACCTCTTTCGGAAGAAACCGGGCCGCGACGGAGAATCCCCCGACTCCGCCCCCGGCGGCCGCCAGGAGCCCGGCGAGGGACGCCACCCCCAGGCGGCGGCGCCAGACGAACAGGACGACGAAGACAAGGAGCCCCAGGCCGCAGGCGGCGATCGATCCGAGCACCGCACGATTGTTCGCTCCGAACAGGAGAGGTTTCCGTCCCGTCCTGATCATGGCGAACTCCGGAAGATAGGTGCCGTCGGTGCGGCGGAGGAAGTCGAAGATCTCGGTGCGCCCGGGATTGAGACCGGTCGTGAACGAGGCCCACGAGACCGGAGTCTGGGGCGGATTCGTGGGGAGGAGCGGCGCGTAGAACCCCCCGTCGCGCAGCGTCTTGAGATGGGGCAGCCGACCCTCCGCCATGTACTGCTCGACCAGGCCCGCGTCCGCCCCATCAAAGCCGAGGATGACGACCTTCTCGTAGGGCGAGGCGCCCAGCAGGAGAGGCAGGACGAGGAGGATGAGCCATGGCCGTGCCGCCAGGGGGGCCGGCTCGAGGCGCGCGCCAGATTCCAAGGCCAAAGAGTCGATCCTCCGGCGGGTCAACAAGATACCGCGTGGCTTCACACGGGCGAATTATAGGTCAAAAAGGAAGGACCTTCAACGTTGATCGCCCGCGACGATTTCGCTAATATCGGCCGGCGTCTTTCGAATGCAGGATCCAACATCCACTCGCTGCTGAATTTCCAGGGGACATGCCGCTGATCGCCGCGCTCACTTCCAAGCCGGAGCGGCTGGTGGTCGGCGTCATGTCCGGAACCTCCGCGGACGGCGTCGACGCCGCCCTCCTGCAATTGCGCGGCTCCGGCGAGGGTCTGACCTGGCGCCTGCTCCGCCACGAGACGCTGCACTACTCTCCCAAAGTGCGCGACCTCATCAGGCGCTGCTCCGAGCCGGGGAGCGGGGACGCGGCGTCGATCTGCCGGCTGAATGTCCTGCTCGGCGAGCTGTTCGCGCACGCCGTCGTGCACGTTGCCGAGCGCGGCGGGATCGATCCGAAGTCGATCGATCTGATCGGTTCGCACGGCCAGACCCTGCAGCACCTCCCCTCTGCTGTGACCATCACCGGCATCACGGTTCGATCGACCCTGCAGGTCGGCGAGCCCGGAGTAATCGCCGAACGCACCGGCGTCACCACGGTGGCCAACTTCCGGACCCGCGACGTCGCCGCGGGCGGCCAGGGATCGCCCCTGGAGTCCTACGTCGACTTCCTGCTGTTCCGCAACCGGTCCCGCGGGCGTCTCGTGATCAACATCGGGGGCATCGCCAGCCTCACGGCCCTTCCCGCAAACGCCCCCGCGAGCCGCATCATCGGATTCGACAGCGGACCGGGGAACCTGGTCATCGACGGACTGGTTTCGCGCATGACCGGCGGGCGCGAGGCCTTCGATCACGGCGGACGCTACGGGCGGAAGGGCAAGGTCTCGGACGAGCTCCTGGCGCGTCTTCTCGATCATCCCTACCTGCTGTCCCCTCCTCCGAAATCGTGCGGACGCGAGGAATTCGGGCGGCCCTTCCTCGAAAGCATCCTCAGGGAGAACGCCGCGATTGCACCGAACGATCTGATTGCCACCGCCACGCGATTCACCGCCGAGTCGATCGCCTTCGCATGCCGGCGCTATGTGATGCCTCACAACGTGTACGAAGAGGCGATCGTTTCCGGGGGAGGGGCGCGCAACGATTACCTCATGGAGCAGCTCCGGGCCGCGATTCCGGAGCTGTCGATCAAGGAGAGCGACGAGTACGGGCTGCCGGCGGCCGCCAAGGAGGCCGTGTCGTTCGCCCTCCTCGCCAACGAGACGATTCACGGCATCCCGAACAACCTGCCCTCGGTCACCGGCGCCGCTCGACCCGTGATTCTCGGAGCCATCACTCTCGGCCGGGTGAATTCATGATTCGGAGGCGGGGGCGCCTCCCCCTCATCCTCGCAGCCGCCTACCCCAGACGTCGACCGAGGGTCTCCTCGATGGCGGTGAGCGCAACCGCGCCCGATCGGACCACCCGCGGGGAATCGCCCGTGAGATCGAGAACCGTCGAGGCCTTCCCGCCGCGCGTCGGTCCGCCGTCCAAGATCAGCGCGACCTCATCGCCCAGCGCGTCCCGTACCTCCGCGGCGGTCATCGGCGCCGGCTGTCCCGAGCGGTTGCCGCTGGTGGCGACGATCGCTCCCCCGAACGCCCTGGCCAGGACCGACGCCACCGGGTGGGGCGAGATCCGGATCCCCACGGTCTGTCCGCCCCCGAGCAGGCGCGGCGGGAGACTCGGAGAGGCCGGAAGCACCAGGGTCAGCGCTCCGGGCCAGAAGGCGGCCGCGAGGCGCTCCGCCAGGTCGGGGAACTCTCGCACGCAGAGGAGCACGGCCTCGCGATCGGACGCGATGAGCGGCAGGGCCATGCGCTCCGGCCGTCCCTTCGCTATGAAGATCGCCTCGATCGCCGCCGGGCTCAGGGGATCGGCGGCGAGCCCGTAGAAGGTCTCGGTCGGATAGCCGACCAGGCGGCCGGAGCGCAGACATTCGGCCGCCCGCCCGATCAGGACCGGGCTCGGATGCAGGGGATCGACCGACTGGATTTGTGGCACGGCGCTGTCCCCGTTGATTGCAGAGGGTTGCCATGACTATAACCGATTCCGGCCGCCAGGGCGCGCGACCAGGGCCTTGGGGCATCCCGGCGTGACGCGCATCGTCGATCCGCGGACGGTCACCAGCACCGGGAACGCGGCGGTGAAGAGGGCGCGGGCTCTCGAGCGCGACCGGACTCTTCGAGAGCGCCAGGGCCTCTACCTCGCCTGGGGCCTGCATCTCGCCCAGGAGGCCCTGAGCACCGGGGCGCCGGTCCGCCAGGCCTTCGTCGGCACCCGACTCCAGGAGTCGCAGGAGGGGCGCAATCTTCTACGGGATCTCGGCGCGGCGGCGATCCCGATCCTGCGCACGACCACCCGCATCCTGGACAGCGTCGTCGAGGGGAGCGGCGACCAGGGCGTCCTGCTCCTTTGCGGCCGGCCGCGGCATGCCCTGTCCCACCTTCTGGGGCGCCAAGCGTCGCTCGTCCTGGCGGCGCAGGGCGTCCAGGACCCGGGGAACCTCGGATCGATCCTGCGAAGCGCCCTGGCGCTGGGCGCTTCCGGCCTGGTCGCGCTGCCTGGATGCACCGATCCCTTTGGCAGCCGGGCGGTGCGTGCCGCCATGGGGGCCCAGTTCACGCTTGCGGTGGCGGCTGCCGACATCCCGGAATTTCTCGAACGGGCCCGCGAATCGCGCTTTCAGATCGTCGCCGCAGACCCGGGGGGCGCGAACACCCCGCCCGAGGTGGACCTGACGCCTCCGACGGTCCTCCTCGTCGGGAGCGAGGGCGGAGGTCTGCCCGAAGCACTCCTCGAGGCCGCCCGTCACCGCGTGCGCGTCCCGATGAAGCCGGGAGCGGAGTCCCTGAACGTGCACGCCGCCTCGGTCGCACTCCTCTACGAGACCGCCCGACAGCGGGGGTTTCGGCACGAGGCGGGTCCGGCGCCGGGCTCCTAGCGATTCCTGGGGTTTCTCTCCCCCCGGCCGCGTTCCGGGGCGTTGCGCGAGGTCGAGACCTGCTGATCGCGCGACAGAGGCAGGGTGAACGTGAACACGGAGCCGAGCCCCACTTGGCTCCTGACGCGGATGGTGCAGCCGTGCAGACGCAGAATGTCGCGCACGATCGAGAGTCCGATCCCGGTCCCCTCGTACTTGCGGCGCGGGCTCGAGTCGGCCTGGTAGAAACGCTCGAAGATCTTGTCCAGCGCCTCCTCGGGGATGCCGGCGCCGGTGTCGGCGACCTCGACTTCGAGGAAGCCCTTGGGCCCTTTGCGGACCGTCAGAGTGATGCGCCCCTCTTCCTTGTTGAATTTGATCGCGTTCGTGAGGAGGTTGACCAGAACCTGTCCGATCTTCACCCGGTCGCCGCGAACGACCAGCTCATCGGTCTCGTACTGAGTGGTCACCGAGAGGCTCTTCTTCCGAATGCGCTCCCCCACCAGCTCGATGGTCTCGTCGACGATCTGCCAGAGCGGAACGTCCTCCAGGTTGAGCTGCGTCTCGCCCTTCTCGATGCGGGAGAACGACAGCAGGTTGTCGATCATCTCGATCAGGCGGTCGATGTTCTTGAGCGCCACCCCGAGGCCGCGCTCCTGCTCGGGAGTCAGGGGCCCGAGACGCCGCTTCAGGACCATCTCGGTGTAGCCCTTGATCGACACCAGGGGCGTGTGCAGCTCGTGAGACACGTTCGCCAGAAGGTTGGATTTCATTTCGTCGAGCGAGCGCAGCTCGGTGTTGAGCTTGACCAGCTGCTCGTTGCGCTCCCCCACCTCCTTCTGAACATCGGCCAGCTCCCGGTTGACGCGCTCGAGCTCGGACTTGGCGCGTGACAAGTCTTCGAAGCCCTTGCGCAGTTGTCGCTCGACATCCACGCGCCGCGTGACGTCGCGCGCCGTCACGATCACGCCGGGTGAGGCGGCGCTCCCGGACCGCATCGGACCGGCGACCAGATCGATGACGGCCGAGGCCCCGCTGATTTCGATCCCGTCGGCGTGCGTCTCGCGCCCGCCGGCCGCTTCCCGCAGGAAGGCCTGCACCGTCTCCGGGTCGCCGCAGCGCTCCTTCAGCCGGCTCACCACCTCACCGAGCGGCCGACCGACCAGGGCCTCGGCCGTGATCCCCCAGAGATCGCAGAAAGCCCGGTTGGCCACGGTCGCCTCCTGCCCGCGGCCGCGGTCCTCGAGGACCAGGAGGCCGTCCCCCGTCGACTGCAGGGTCGCCTCCAGACGCGCCTGGCTCTCGGCGAGGGCCTTCTCGAATCGCGCGTGCCCGCTCACGTCCGTGACCGTTCCGACCAGGGAGGCGCGTCCCTTCGATTCGGCGCGGGCCCAGGCGAGACGCGCTTCCATGGGCTCGGGTCCCTGGGCCGACAGCAGGCAGCGGGTTTCTCCGGACGGCTCGGCGCCCACGCTGGCGCGGCGCAGCACCTCGAGGACACGGAGCAGATCGTGGGAGTGGAGGAGCCGCGCCAGAGGCGCGCCGAGGAGCGCGTCCCGCTCAGCACCCACCATTCGCGCCAGGGCGGCGTTGGCGTAGGTGATCCGATCGTCCTGCAGGATGAAGACGCCGTCGTTCATGCCTTCCACGAGGCGACGGTAGCGCGCTTCCGACTCGCGCAGCCCGGCCTGCAGCGCCTGGTCGGCCGTCAGGTCACGCGCCGCCAGCAGCATCGTCCCCGTGCCGTCGCCGATCCCGGCGATGGAAACCTGCGCCGGAAAGACCGTTCCATTCCGCCTTTGCAGATGAAGCGTCTGAGACAGACCGGCCTCACGCAGCGAGCGGCGCGCCAGCTTCGGCAGGAGGCGGTCCCACTCGCCGGGAGCGAACACCGCCTCGACGTGCCGGCCGCCGATCTCCTCGGGCGCCCAGCCCAGGAGCTGGACCGCGCCGCGGCTGAACGAGGTCACGGTCCATTCGGCGTCCGTTCCGATCAGGCCCAGATCGGGCGGACCGGCCGCCAGTCCTTCGAGGTCGGCCGAGCGCCTGGCGGCCTCCTGAAGGCGCGATCGCAGGTCGGAGAGGAGGTTGTTGAGCTCGGCGGTCAAGGCGCGCAGCGGCGGATCGGTCTCGGGCGGAAGGGCGCCCACCAGCGGATGGCGGCGCAATTCCTGGATCTGCTCGGTGACGCGGCGCAGCGATCGCCGGAGCACGCCGATGCTCAGGATGGCGAGCGACAGGGCCACCACGCCCGCCACGATGGCGACCGCGGCGAAAATACCGAGCGCGCTGTCGAACGACGTCCCCATGGGGGATCTTGCCTCCACCTCCGCGCGCCCCGGGCCCGCGACCGGGCCCGTCGCCCCGACCGGCCCTAGGCGGATCCTGTCCCGCCGCGGAGCACGGGGAACGCCGGCGCCGGGCGCGCAAAATAGAACCCCTGCCCGTAACGCACGCCGCGGGCGCGCAGGGCCTGATACTCCTCGGCGGTCTCGATCCCCTCCGCGATGATCCGCGTGCCGGTCCGCGAGGCGACCTGGAGCAGGGACTGCACCAGGTCCTGTTTGATCAGGCTCTGGTGGATGTTCTGAATCAGCGAGATGTCGATCTTCAGGAAGTCGGACGGCACTTCCGAGATCGTCTGCAGCGACGAATATCCCGTGCCCACGTCGTCAATGGCGACCAGAAAACCCATCCGCCGCAGGCGCTCCACCTCGCGTCCGAACGCCTCGAAGTCCTCGATGGCGCTGCGCTCGGTGATCTCCAGCACCACGTTATGCGGCTGCAGGGCCACTTCCTCGAGGATCGATCTCAGGTTCTGCTCGACCAGGCCCGGGGTGCCGAGCGTTTCCGGCAGGGAGTTCAGGAACAGCTTCTTCTCGGGATCGAAGCCCCGGGCGTTCCGCAGCGCTTTCTGACGACACAGCACATCGAGCTCGCCCGAGAGCCGACCCTGATCGGAGAAACCGAACAGCGCCTTGGGGACCTCGAAGGCCGTGTTTTCCGGGCCGCGCGTCAGCGCTTCGTATCCCATGATGGAGCCGCGGTCCATGTCCACGATCGGCTGATAGTGCGTCCGCAGGCGTCCCTCCCGAAGGATGGCGCGCAGCTCGACGAGGCGCTGTCGCTGCACGCGGTCGGCCTCCCGCAGCGTCATGCCCCGGGCCTCGCGGATTCCCTGGCGCACCTGCCTCTCGAAGCGGGCGGCCGGATTCGGGCAGACCAGGGCGTAGCCGATGGAGACGTCGATCGGCGGCGGGGCCGGCGCCCACGGGGCCTCGGCCAGTCGGGCCTCCAGGTGACTGGAAAGACGCGCGCATGCAAAGGAGAGATCCGCCACCGACACGTCACCTCCGGAGGCCCCCTCCTTGAGGAACAGGGTGAAGGCGTTGCCGTAGACGCCCTCCAGCGACACGACCGTGCCCTCCGGGTAGGCGAGGCCTCTCAGGCCCCTCAGCTCGGAGGCGACCCCCGCGAGAAAGCGGTCGCCGACCTCCCAGCCGTGCGTCTGCTCGAGAGCGGAGAAGGAGGGAAATTCCAGGGCAATCACGCCCAGGCGCCGGCCGGCGCACTGCATCTCCAGCTGATCGAGGTGCAGGTTGTAGGAGGACAGGCCGGTGACCGGGTCGAAGAGGGCGCTCTTGAGCCGCAGGAAGTTGGTGCGGAACCGCCGCGCGTCCTCGGACAAGACGAACGTTTCCGGCTCGAGGTCCGGCCTCACGCAGGCACCCCTTTCTCGAGCGTCTCGAAGATGCGCCGCACGCGCAGCAGCAGCTCGTCCGTGGAGAACGGTTTGGTGATGTAGTCGAACGCCCCCTCCTGCAGGCCGTGCAGGCGATCGCGCACTTCCATCTTGATCGAGAACATGGCGACCGGGATCGCGCTGGTGCGCTCGTCCACCTTGAGCACGCGCAGCACCTGCCAGCCGTCCATCTCGGGCATGTTGATATCGAGCAGGATCAGATCGGGCCGATCGCGCTCCAGCGTCCGCAGAGCCTCGCTGCCGGACCCGGCCCGCAAAACGCTGTATCCGCCCCCCTCGAGGACCAGCCGGGTCATGTCCAGGATGTCGGCGTCGTCGTCCACCACCATCACCATGCGGGGCATCGGCTCTCCGTGAAACGCCTCAGGGGCGATCCGCGCCTCCCTCGTCCGCTCCACGGCCGCCGGTCTCGAGCCGGGAGCGTCCGACGTAACGGTCGATCGCGCTCTGCGCGAGCGCATCGATCTCGGTGAAGCGCACTCCCACGCCGGGGATCAGGTGCGAGTTCGGATCCGGGCCGACCTGCCGCACCACGATCCCCCGCACGCTCACCCGACTCGTCCCGCCCGGACCTTCGAGATGAAGCGACAGCCCGACGATCTCGTGCAGCGGCAGGGGCTCCGGCAGGGCCAGGAACGCTCCCGTCCCGCTGATGTCTTTGAGCCGGGCGCGCCGCGGCCGGCCCGACGCGACCACGCGAGCCCAGCCGGCGGCGCTTCTCCTCACGCCTTCGCGATGCCCCCCGCGCCCGAGCGAGGAGAGCGCCAGGTCCAGAGCGCCGCTCTCGATCGGACGCGTCAGGGTGGCATCGGCACCGGCCTCGCAGCAGCCCTTGACACCGTCGCTGCTGGTGACCATCAGGACCGGGATGGCCGCGAGCACCGGATTGGATTTGAGGGCCCTGATGCACCCTGCGCCGTCGAGATCGGGTCTCTGTTCGTCGAGGAGGATGAGGCTGGGCACGTTGTCCGTGGCCTTCCGAATGAGGTCGGGACCATCCTGGGCCCGGACGATCTCGCAGCCCAGGCGTCTGAGGAAGGAGCCCTCCAGGACCCGGAACAGCCCGGCGTCATCGACCATCAACACCCGGGACATCGGACGCTGCATCGCGGGCCCATCAAGAGGAAATCGGCATTGGGAGAGGCTCGATCCCTGGATCGGTGCCACGGATCGAGGACTGCGACGGGACGATACCATAGTCGCGTCGGGACGGGCAAGAATCGGCGGCCGCCCGTCGCCGGGTGCCCGCCCCTCCGGGCCGGAGGTCATCGCCGCACGCCCGTTCAGTTGCTGGCGGCCGGGTCGGAGGCCGGCTCGACCACCTCCGACTCGGGAGACGACGCGCCCCGTTCGCCAGCCCCCTTGAGCGGGATCCCCAGACGCTTCATCTTCTCGATCAGCGTCGTGCGCTTGATCTTCAGCAGGTCGGCGGCGCGCGTCTTCACCCAGCCGGCGTGCTCGAGCGCCTGATACAGCATCCTCTGCTCGTAGTCCGCCAGGACCTCGTCCAGCGAGAAGCCGTCCCCCCCGACGTGCAGGACGGGCATCTCGACCAGGCCCTCGTCCAGGATGTCGCGCGGCAAATCCTCGGGGCCCAGCTCGAATTTGCCGAAGGAGAGCGCCACGGCCCTCTCGATCACGTTTTCCAGCTGGCGCACGTTGCCGGGCCACGAGAACTCCATCAGGATCTTCATCGCCTCGGGCGTGAAGCGCTTGGCCGGCACGTTCATGTCCCGACAGTATTTGTTCAAAAAGTGCTGAATCAGGAGCGGGACGTCCTCGCGCCGCTCGTGCAGCGAAGGAAGCTGGATGTGGATGACGTTGAGGCGGTAGTACAGATCCTCGCGGAACTTTCCTTCCTCCATCATGCCCTTGAGATTCATGTTGGTCGCCGCGATGATACGCACGTCCACCTGCATCTTCTTCGTCCCGCCGAGGGGCAGGAATTCCCTCTCCTGAAGGACCCTCAGGAGCTTGATCTGCAGGCTCATGCTCATGTTGCCGATCTCGTCCAGGAACAGCGTGCCCGTGTCCGCCGCCTCGAACCTTCCGGGCCGATCGGCCACCGCGTCGGTGAACGCCCCCTTCACGTGGCCGAACAGCTCATCTTCAAGAAGCGTATCCGGAATGCCTCCGCAGTTGACCGATACGAACGGCCGGTTGCGGCGATCGCCGTTGTAGTGCAGCGCCCGGGCCACAAGCTCCTTGCCCGTGCCGCTCGCGCCGGTGATCAGCACGGTGCTCCGGCTGGAGGCGACCTGTTCGATGAGGGCGAAGATCTTCCGCATGAGCGGGCTCTGCCCGGTGATATTGTGCACCCCGTAGTTCGTCTCGAGCTGGCGCCGGAGATAGACGTTCTCCCGGCGCAGGTGGCTGCGCTCCAGGGATTTGCCGACGACCAGCTCGACCTCTTCCATGCGGAACGGCTTCACGATGTAGTCGAGGGCTCCCATCTTCATCGCCTTGATCGCGGTCTCCACCGAGGCGTAGCCGGTGATCATGACCACCGGCATCTCGGGGCGCAGCGCCGTAATCTCCTTGAGAACCTCCATGCCGTCCAGACGCGGCAGCACCATGTCGAGGACGACGAGGTCGAACGTCTCCTCGCGCACGGCCGCGACCGCCTTCTCGCCCGATTCGGCGGACGAAGTGCGGTAGCCCGCCTCCGAGAGCGCCTGGGTCAGGACCTGCCGCACTCCCTCGTCGTCATCCACGATCAGGATTTTTTCCTTCACGCTCCCCTCCGCTGTTCGCCTTCGCGCGGAGAGCAGCAAGCGGTGTGCCAGTCTGCCGACGGTCGCCGAACGACGGATCGTCAGGCGGAACGGAGGGAAAGCGCGGAGGCGGAGGGGACGATGTCAGAAAGGTGACACAAAACGTCAACTCGACGGAAAAAAAGCGTCAATCGAACGACTGCGCGTCAATCGTCCGTTCGGTGCCGGAGGAGCGGATCGGAGGGGCGCGTCAGCGGAACAGGCGGTGGTCTTTGATCGGCAGGCCCGCCACACGGGCGTGGCCGCGAACGATCGATCCGGGGCTCACCTCGAGGATCGGGGTGTCCATCTCCCCCTCGAAGTCTCCGGTCTCGGTGAGGCTGACGCGGGACGCGGCGCTCATGCGGCCGCGCGCTTCTCCGGCGAGATCGATGCTGTGGGCCTGCACGTCCGCCTCGACCCGACCGCCTCCGTGCACGCTCAGGCCGCCGCGGATCGCGATGCTTCCCTTGACGTCTCCGCGCACGATCACGGGCCCGTCGCCGTACAGCTTGCCGATGACCCGCGTGCTCCGGCCGATCACGGTCCGTCCGCCGCCGGGCAGATCCTCCGCCTCCGACTGCGCGGGCAGCGGCTGCTGGTCGTCGGTCTCGCGGTCGCGCTTGCGGAACAACATCGGCCCACTCCTCCCCGGCGAGCCGCCGGATCCGAAGGCGGAAAATTTTGGAGCGGGCAGCGGGAATCGAACCCGCGACACCGAGCTTGGGAAGCTCGTACTCTACCAGCTGAGCTATGCCCGCCCCTGGCGCTTCGAATCTAGCACCGGCTCTCCGGGGCTGTCAACGATTCGGCCGGTTCCGGGGCGCCCACACGATCGTCGAGCGCCTCCCGGATGAACCCGCCGCACAGAACCAGATCGTCGCGGTACAGCACGACCGCCTGGCCCGGGGTGATGGCGCGCTGCGGCTCGCGGAAGGTCACGCGCGCGCGCTCCCCCGGCAGGGGCAGAACGGTCGCGGCCGCGCCGGCGTGCGTCGAGCGGATGCGCGCCGTGGCCTCGAAGGCCCGCGCCGGCGCCTCGATGGATACCCAGTTCATCCGTTCCGCGATCAGGGTGGTCCGGTACTGCTCGTCCTGCCCGCCCACGATCACGCGATTGGA
>DATFVU010000227.1:0-6521 GCA_035260145.1 Candidatus Polarisedimenticolia bacterium
GATTCGAAGTTGTCCTTCGTCAACGTCACGATATTTTCGCTCATCGAGTCTCCAGGATCCTCCGTCTGCCGTTCGGGCGCGGTTCTTATACCATAGCCGCCGGGCCGCCACCAAAGAAACCCGCGTCGAACCGGCTCAAAAGACCGCACCGTCATCTCCGCGGGAAGGCCGGACGATGACGAACACTAGGATGCGCATCGACTCGAATCGGTTTCACGCGTCCCGCCGCCTGGGCCAGAATTTCCTGGTCAATCAGGGAGCGGCCGACACGATCGTCCTGGCTCTCAATCCCCATCCGGGAGACCTGCTGCTGGAGGTGGGTCCCGGCCGGGGAGTCCTGACCCGGCGTCTCTCCGGCCGCGTCGCCAGGCTCCTGGCGATCGAGATCGATCCCCGCTTGGCCGCTTCGCTGGCCGAGGACCTGCGCGGCGACTCCTCGGTTGAAATCGTGACGGGTGACATCCTCGAACTGAGCCTGAAGAGCCTGCTCGAGACGCTGGGAGCCACGCAGGCGCGGCGGGCCCGGGTGATCGCCAACCTGCCGTATTCGATCGGCACCACGGTGATCCTGAGGCTTGTCGAGGAGCGCGCCCTTCTGGACGACATGGTCGTGCTGGTGCAGCGAGAGGTGGCCGAACGCATCGTCTCGCCTCCCGGCACCAAAACGTACGGCGCGCTCTCCGTTCTCTGCCAGGCGCGCGCCCGCGTCGAATCGCTGCTTCGCCTGCGGCCCGGCTCGTTCCGTCCGGTCCCCAAGGTCGAGTCGATGCTGATCCGCCTCACCATGCGCCCGTCCGGGACGGAGTCCGCCCCGTCTCCGGGAGACCGGCCCGGCGCCCTGGAATCGTTGCTCCGCGTCGCCTTCGCGCAGAGGCGCAAGACGCTCCTGAACAACCTCGCCCGCCTTCCCGGGCCCCGCGACGCGCCCATCGGATCGGCGGCGGCCGAATCGCTCATCCGCGCCTCGGGGCTCGATCCGTCGTCCAGACCGGAAGACGTCCCGGTGGACGGTTTCCTGGCAATCCTCCGGGCCAGGGAGGCCCTATAATCCGGCCGTGACGACGCGCGCCAGGACCGAGCACCCCTCGCGCTCCCCCCTGCAGATCATTCCGCTGGGGGGACTGGGGGAGTTCGGGAACAACTGCACCGTGGTGCGGTACGGCGGCGACCTCATCGTCGTCGACGCCGGGCTGCTGTTCCCGGAGGAGCAGGCGCTCGGCGTGAATTTCGTCATCCCCGACATGTCCTACCTCGAGGAGCACGTCTCCGAGGTGCGCGGCATCGTCCTGACGCACGCGCACGAGGACCACATCGGGGCCCTCCCCTGGCTGCTGCACAAGGTCAAGGCTCCGGTCTACGGGAGCGACTTCACCCTGGGCCTCGCCGCGCGCAAGCTTCGGGAGCACGGCCAGGCGCAGGAGCGGCAGCTCAAGCGCGCCAAGGCGGGGGACGAGATCTCGCTCGGTCCGTTCGCGGTCGAATTCATCCAGGTGACCCATAGCATTCCCGGCTCCTTCGGCCTGGCCATCAAGTGCCCCGCCGGGACGATCATCCACACGGGGGACTTCAAGATGGACCAGACCCCCACCGATGGGCGCACCTTCGACTTTCAAACGTTCTCGTACCACGGCGATCACGGCGTGCTCGCCCTGCTCTCGGACAGCACCAACGCGGAGGTCGAAGGCTTCAGCGGCTCGGAGCGCCAGGTCGGAGACGCGCTCGATGCGGTGTTCCGCCGCGCGACCGGGCGCATCGTGGTCAGCACCTTCTCCAGCAACGTGCACCGGATCCAGCAGGTCATCGATCGCGCCGTCGAGCACAAGCGCAAGGTGGCGCTTCTGGGCTCGAGCATGATCTCGACCGCGGAGGTGGCCGCGGATCTGGGCTACCTCAAGGCGCCTCCCGGTACTTTGGTCGAAGCGTCCGAAGCCTCACGGCTTTCGCCCCATCGCGTGGTGCTGATCGCGGCCGGCAGCCAGGGGGAGCCGATGTCGGCCCTGTCCCGCCTCGCCCTCGACGATCACAAGGAGGCCTCGATCGAGCCGGGGGACATGGTCGTCCTGTCGGCCCGGATCATCCCCGGCAACGAAAAATCTGTGAGCCGGGTCATCAATCACATCTACCGGCGCGGGGCGGAGGTCATGGCCGCCGGCCGTCCGCGGATGCACGTCTCCGGGCACGCCAATCAGGAGGAACTGCGCATCATGCTGAACCTGACGCGCCCCCGCTACTTCATCCCCATTCACGGCGAGCTGCGCCAGCTTTACAACCACGCCCTCCTGGCGGAGCAGATAGGACTGCCGCGCGAGAGGATCCTGCTGGGCGAGAGCGGGGACGTGATCGAGCTGGACGAGCATCAGGGACGGCTCGCGGGGCGGGTCACCGTCGGCCGGGTGTTCATCGACGGCACCCGCGAGGAGGTGGACGAGGTGGTGGTGCGCGACCGGCGCCACATCTCGGAGGGGGGCATCGTCCTGGCCGTCGTCGCGATCGATCGGCATACCGGGGAGCTCGACGGCGAGCCGCAAATCGTCAGCCGCGGCTTTTCGGTCGGCTCGGAAGACGCCGACCTGCTGCGCGAGGCCTCCCGCACCGTGCGCCGCAGCGTCGAGGCCGCCTCTCCCGAGGAGCGCGCCGATCGAGGGGTGATCAAGGCGCTCATCCAGCGTGATCTGAAGCGCTACTTCAGGAAGGCTTTGGACCGGCGGCCCATGATCATTCCCGCCGTCATCGAGACCTAGGCCCCGGCTCACCATTTCGTGATCGCGGTCTGCCCCCTTGCACGGCCGCCCGGCCCGCCTAAGTTATCCCGCATGGCGTCGAACCGGGCCCAGCAACTGGCGGATCTCTTGAAGGTCGCCGTCGTGAGCGGCGGCCAGCCCCTGAACGGCGCCTGCGTCGCCGGCATGGTCGACGGTTTCCCGGTGGCGGTGTCGTGGGGGAAGCGCCAGAACAAGTCGTCCGTCCTGTTTCTGATTCGCTTCCGCAAAAACTCCCTGCGGATGCCTCCCGGCCCCTTTGGCGAGCGCGTCGCCGGCTCCACCGAGGTGCTGGGCGCCATGGAGCGCAAGAAGCTCTCCGGAGCCGAGACCAAGGCCCTATCGGTCGGGCCCGACGCTCTCCTCTTCTTCTGGGACTACTCGCTGCGCGCGCCGCGACCCGACGCCGTGGCCGCCGTGGCGCGACTCCTGACGGGCCTGGTCAAGGGGCAGGCGGAGCAGGTGCAGGACCAGTGCGAGGTGTGCGGTCGGAGCGGCGTGGGCGAGCTGTACAGCGTCAGCCAGGTCCTGATCTCCGTCTGCTCCGGCTGTCGCGAGCGCATGGGGGAGGAGGACCGCCGGGCCATCGAGGCCTACGAGTCGCTCCCCGCGAATCCGTTTCTCGGCACCGCGGCGGGGGCCGGCGTGGCCGTCGCGGCGGCGCTGGCCTGGGGCGGCGTCGCCTACGGCCTCCAGAAGATCTTTCTCTACGCGGCCTTCGTGATTGGATTCGGCGTGGCGTTCGCCGTCCACAAGGGGATGGGGAAGATCAATCTTTACGGGAAGATCGTCGCCGTCCTTCTGACCATGGCGTCGGTTCTGGCGGGCGACTTCTTCTACATGTGCCTGTCCGCCTCCGCCGAGCTGCACGAACCGCTGAGCTTCGACCTGGCGGCGCGCGCCTTCCCCCACTTCCTCGCCTTCGAGTTCTCCGATTCGTCGGGATACGTGAGCGCCCTGTTCGGGATCCTCGGGGCGATCGGAAGCCTGGTGATGTCGAGGCGTCCCGTGCAAGCCCGGGTCTTCGTGCCGATCGTCCGGACCGCGTAAGCGCCGCGGAACGGGGGCTCCGGCCGGCCTTCCCCCCACTCCTCCCTCTTCCTTCTGCGCTGCGCCCCGCGGCCGGTTGCCGGTGGTAGAATTCAGGTTCTATGCGCGCCCGACGGAGGACTGTCTCTCCCCGCCGCGAGCCTGTTGCGGCCCGAGGGTTCTGGGCCGAGGCGATGGCCGTCATTCTGATGACGGTCGCTCTCCTGATGGTCGTCAGTCTCGCGTCGTACCATGCCGACGATCCGGTTCCGTGGCCACTGGGTCACTGGTCGAACGAGCCGGTGCGCAACATCGTCGGCATCGCCGGAGCGCTGTGCGCCGAGCTCCTGTTGCAGTTCTTCGGATACGCCGCCTGGGCCGTTCCGCCGCTCCTCCTGCTGCTCAGCTGGGAGGTGTTCTGGCGGCGCAGCGGCCGCGCCCTCAGCCGCTTCGCCGGCAGCGCCCTCCTGGTCGTCTCGGCCGCCGCCACGCTGCACCTCGCCTTCGACGAGCAGAACGGGGCCTGGGCCCGCGACGCCGGAGGCTGGTTCGGCTACGGCCTGGCGCGCGCCCTGGCCCGCCTGCTCAACCGCTGGGGCGCCCTGATCGCCTCTCTGGCCATCGTCCTCATCAGTCTGCTCGTCGTGACGCGCGCCTCCATCGTCGACGCCCTGCGGGCGCTGTCGGCGCGCTGCGCCAGCCTGGCCCGCAACCTCTGGCTGTCCTGGGTGCGGCACAGGGAGGCGCGACGCAAGGAGCAGCTGCGCCTGGAAGTGGCCCGCCGCCAGCGCGAGCGCCGGGCCGCGGCGGCCGAGGCGGAACGGGCCGAGGCCGCGGTCGAACCGCACGCCGCTGCGCCGATCCCGCTGGCCGCGACCGATGCCGAGGCCCCTGCTCCGGCCGAGGCGCGAGCCGCCGCAGCGGCGGCCCGGCGCAGCGCGCGCGCCGTCGCCAGGGCCAAGGGCGGCCCCGCCGAGGGACAGCCGCAGTTCGACTTCGGGGACACCCCTCCCCGCTACACGCCGCCCCCGCTGTCGCTCCTCAATCCGCCGCAGCACGAGGTGCAGGTGGACGAGAAGGAGCTGGTCGAGACGGCGCGCATCATCACCGAAAAGTGCCGTGAGTTCGACGTCACCGGGCAGGTGATCGCGATCCAGCCGGGGCCGGTGGTGACCGTGTTCGAGTTCAAGCCGGACGCCGGCGTGAAATACAGCAAGATCGTGACGCTGGCGGACGATCTGTGCCTGGCCATCGAGGCCGAGTCGATTCGCATCGACCGCATCGCCGGCAAGTCCACGGTCGGCATCGAGGTCCCCAACAAGAAGCGCGAGACGATCTCGCTGCGCGAGCTTTTGGCGAGCGAGCGCTTCCAGAAGGCATCCGCTCCCCTGACGATAGCCCTGGGGAAGGAGATCAACGGCGAGCCGTACTACGCCGACCTGGCGCGCATGCCGCACCTCCTGGTCGCGGGCTCGACCGGATCGGGCAAGAGCGTCTGCCTGAACACCGTCCTGACGTCCTTCCTGTACAAGTCGAGCCCGGAGGAAGTGAAATTCATCATGATCGACCCGAAGCGGCTGGAGCTGGGCGTATACGAGGACATCCCCCACCTGTTGACCCCGCTCGTGACCGAAACGAAGAAGGCGGCCAACGCCCTGCGCTGGGCGGTGCTCGAGATGGAGAGGCGCTACAAGCAGCTCGCCGAGGCCGGCGTCAGGGGGATCGACCAGTACAACCTGGTGGTCAAGCGCGAGCAGCGGGACACGGGGGCCCCGGCCGATGGCGCGCCCGCGGCCGGGACGACCGCCCCGGGCGAGGGCCCCGACGGCGGAGACGCCCCCAGGGCGGAGGGCGGCCGCGGGCCGGCTCCATCCACCGCGGCCCGCGCGGCCGGAGCCGCCGGGGAGCCTCTCCGGCCGCTTCCCTACGTCGTGATCCTCGTGGACGAGCTGGCCGACCTGATGATGACCACCGGCGCCGAGGTGGAGGAGGCGATCACGCGCCTGGCGCAGATGGCACGCGCCGTCGGCATCCACCTGATCCTGTCGACGCAGCGGCCGTCGGTCGACATCATCACCGGCGTGATCAAGGCCAACTTCCCCTGCCGCGTCGCCATGCGCGTGTCCTCGAAAGTCGACTCGCGCACGATTCTCGACAGCAACGGCGCCGAGCAGCTCCTCGGGCACGGGGACATGCTGTTCATTCCCCCGGGCTCGGCCCGCCTCGTCCGCCTGCATGGGCCGCTCGTCACCGAGGTGGAGGCGACCCGCATCGTCGCCTTCCTGAAGAAGCAGGCCAAGCCGCAGTACGACGAGTCGGTGACGCGCGACGAGCCCCAGGCCGGCCCGGGTGGCGCCGCGGCCCGCGAGGAAGAGACCGATCCGGCCTACGATCAGGCCGTGAGGCTCGCGGTGCAGATGGGGCAGATCTCCGTGTCGCACATCCAGAGGCGCCTGAAACTCGGGTACGCGCGCGCGGCGCGGCTGGTGGACATGATGGAGCAGAACGGGATCGTGGGCCCGGCCGACGGCAGCAAGCCGCGCGAGGTTCTGGTGGAGCCGGAGTTCCTCGAGAGGCTCGACCAGATGCGCGCGGAGCGGACGTGACGCGGGCCGCCGGCGACGGGCGGCGCCTCACCCCGGAGCGCCGAGGCGCTCGTATTCGGAATAAGTGAAGGAATTGCGCCGATTGAACGATCGGAAAAGGATGCGCGCGCTGGTGATCACCTCGACG
>DATFVU010000228.1:0-3370 GCA_035260145.1 Candidatus Polarisedimenticolia bacterium
TGTTCGAGGCGATCAGCGAGACCTACCTGCCTCTGCTCGACATGTTCGACCATCTCGCGGAGGATGGCGTGGCGGCACGCGCCGCGGTGTCGCTCACTCCCACGCTCATGGCCATGCTGCGGGACCCGCTCCTCCTGTCGCGCTACGAGCGCCACCTGGAGAAGACCTGCGTTCTCGCCGGACTCGAGGTGGAAAGGACCCGCCGGGATCCGGCCTTCGGCCCCGTCGCCGGCTTCTACCGCGACCGGCTGGAGAGGCTGCGATTCCTGTTCACGAGGAAATACGGGCGCGACCTGGTCGGGCGGTTCGCCGCCCTCGAGTCCGAGGGACGAATCGAGATCCTGGCCTGCGCCGCGACGCACGGGTTCCTGCCGCTCCTCTCCCCGGTGCCGGAGAGCGTGCGCGCCCAGGTCGCCATCGGCGTGCGCGAGCACCGGCGGCAGATCGGGCGGGCGCCCCGTGGAATGTGGCTCCCCGAGTGTGCCTACTTCGAGGGGGTCGACGCGGTTCTGGCCGACGAGGGGATCGAGTACATCTTCGTCGACAGCCGCGCCATCCGCAACGCCTCGAGCCGTCCCCGGATGGGGCCGCACGCTCCTGTCGTCAGCTCCGAGGGCGTGATGGCGTTCGGACGGGACGAAGAATGCTCGGAGCAGGTGTGGTCCTCCCGGCAGGGATATCCGGGCGATCCGACCTACCGCGACTTTTACCGGGACATCGGCTACGACCTCGAGGCCGCCTATGTGGGGCCGTTCCTGGATCCTTCGGGCGAGCGCGGCTTCACGGGACTGAAGTATCACAGCATCACCGGCCGTCACGATCACAAGGATCCGTACCGGCGCGAGGCGGCCCTGCGCACGCTCGAGACGCATGCGGACGATTTCGTGCGCAATCGCGGCCTGCAGGCGAGCCATCTCAGAGGCCGGCTGGGGCGCCGGCCGGTGATGGCGGCGATGTACGACGCCGAGCTGTTTGGACACTGGTGGTTCGAGGGGCCGGAGTGGCTGGAGGCGGTGTTGCGGCGACTGACGGCGGCGGGTGTTCGCGTGGTCGGCCCGGGCGATTACCTCGCCGACCAGACGGTCGAGCAGGCGGCGGAGCCGTCGGCCTCCAGCTGGGGCGAGGGGGGCTACTACCAGGTCTGGCTCGGCGAGAAGAACGACTGGATCTGGCCGCCGCTCCACGACGCCGCCCGGCGCATGACCGAGCTCGCCTCGGCCGCGGCGGGAGGAGACCCGCTGCGCGCGCGCGCCCTGGCGCAGCTCGGCCGCGAGCTGCTGCTGGCCCAGGCCTCCGACTGGCCCTTCATCCTGAAGCATGAAACGAGCGTCGGATACGCGGCGAGACGGGCGCGCGAACACCTGAACGCATTCGATCGCCTGGCGAGGCAGATCGAGAGCGGACGGATCGACGAGGCATCCCTCGCCGCCCTGGAGGAGCGCGACAACCTGTTCCCCGAGATCGATCCCCGCGTCTGGAGGCGCGCGTGATCACGGGCCCGCTCCGCACCGTGGCGCTGGTTCTGGCGGGAGGCGAGGGGAAGCGCCTGTTTCCGCTCACCCGTCGCCGGGCCAAGCCGGCGATGCCGTTCGCCGGACAGTACCGCCTGATCGACTTCGTCCTGACCAACCTGGTGCATTCCAACCTGCTGCGCATCCATGTTCTGACGCAGTACGAGTCGTACTCGCTCATCCGGCACCTGTCGCGCGGCTGGACCTTCTCGGCCCACCTCGGCCAGTACTGCGAGGTAATCCCGGCCGCCTCCGGCGAGGGGCGCGGCTGGTACCAGGGCTCGGCCGATGCCCTGTATCAGAACCTGGGGCGCATCGGGCGCGACGCGCCCCGCATCGTCGCCGTGTTCGGGGCGGACCACATCTACCGCATGGATATCGAGCAGATGATCGCCGAGCATCTCGATGCGAAGGCCGACATCAGCGTGAGCGTCGTGCCGCAGCCGATCGGGGAGGCGCACCAGTTCGGCTGCGTCGACGTCGATGAAGGCATGCGCGTGCGGGGCTTCCTGGAGAAGCCCTCCTCCCCCCCCGCCTTTCCCGGCGACCCGACGAAGTCGCTCGTCTCCATGGGAAATTACCTGTTCAACTACGATGTGCTGCGCCGGGTCATCGAGGCGGATCACGACGACCACGAAAGCCGCCACGACCTGGGAGGAGACGTCTTCCCGCGCTGGTATCGGGACCTGCACATTCACGCCTACAATTTCCTGAACAACCGGGTGCCCGGCACGCGCGATTCGGAGGTGGGCTACTGGCGCGACGTCGGAGCCATCGGGGCCTACTGGCAGGCCTCCATGGACCTGGTGAGCGTGACGCCGGCCTTCAACATGTACAATGAGGACTGGCCGATCCTGACGGCGCGCGTCGACTACCCGCCCGCCAAATTCGTGTTCGCGGACCGCGAGTCGAACCGCATGGGAATCGCCACCGATTCGCTGGTCTCCGGCGGCTGCATCATCTCGGGAGGGCACATCGACCGCTGCATCCTCGGCCCGCGCGTCCGGATCAATTCCTACAGCACGGTGAGCGAGAGCATCCTGTTCGAGGGGGTGGATGTCGGCCGGCACTGCCGCATCCGGCGGGTCATCGTCGACAAGGGCGTGAAGATCCCGCCGAACACCGACATCGGATACGACGTCGAGCGCGATCGGGCCCGGCGGATCGTGGTCAGCCCCGAGGGCATCTCGGTGGTGTCGACCGACGTGAACTTCGGCGCGTCGTGACACGGATCGCTCTCGCCCTCCTGTGGCACCTGCACCAGCCCCTGTACCGACTCCGGGGGGAGCGCGTCTGCTTCCTCCCCTGGGTCCGGCTGCACGCCGCGCGCTCGTACTACGACATGATCCGCGTGCTGGAGGAGTTTCCCGGGATTCGGGTCACGTTCAACCTCACCGCCACGCTGATCGAGCAGATTCGGGCCTACGAGCGCGGCGCGTCCGACCTGTTCCGGGAGACGGCCAAAATCCCGGCGGAGGATCTGGGCGATGCGCAGCGCGCCTTTCTGTTCGAGAATTTCTTCGCGGCCCAGGCCGGGTCCATGATTGGCCCCTTGCCGCGCTTTGCCGAGCTGCACGCGCTGCGCGAGCGGGCGCGACGCGAGCGCGGCGCCTCCGCCTGGACGGAGCTCACGACCGCCGATTACCGCGACCTGCAGGTCCTCTTCGATCTCTCGTGGTTCGGCTTCAAGGCGCGCGAGGATTTTCCGGAGATTCGGGCGCTCATCGATCGTGGCCGGGATTTCTCCGCGCGCGATGTGCAGGCGGTGCACGCCGTCGAAGACGAGATTCTGCGGCGGGTCCTGGCGCTGTATGGCGCGGCCGCGGCGCAGGGGCGGATCGAGATCTCCACCTCTCCCT
>DATFVU010000229.1:0-6505 GCA_035260145.1 Candidatus Polarisedimenticolia bacterium
GGCGGTGAAGGACCACCCACGCTATCGCTTCCTGCGCGGCGACATCGCCTCGCCGCAGGACGTCGAGAAGGCGACAGAGGGCGGCGTGGATCTGATCTTCAATTTCGCGGCCGAGACGCACGTCGACCGATCCATCGGCGAGCCCGAGGGGTTCATCCGCACCGACATCTTCGGTGCCTACACGCTCCTGGAGGCGGCGCGGAGTCGCAAGGTGAGCGCGTTCGTGCAGGTCTCGACGGACGAGGTCTACGGCAGCGTCGCGCAGGGGAGCAGTCGCGAGACCGACGCCCTGATGCCCTCGAACCCCTATTCCGCGAGCAAGGCGGCGGCCGATCGCCTGGCCTATTCGTACTTCGCCACCTACGGCCTTCCGGTCTTCATCGGCCGCGCGTCGAACAACTTCGGACCGAACCAGTATCCCGAGAAGGTCATTCCGCTGTTCATCACGAACGCGCTCCAGGACCTGCCCCTGCCTCTCTACGGCGACGGCCTGAACGTGCGCGATTGGCTGTTCGTGACCGATCACTGCGAGGCGCTCGATGCGATCGTCGAGCGCGGCGCGCCCGGGGAGGTCTACAACATCGGGGCCGGCAACGAGCGCCGCAACATCGACATCACCGGATTGATCCTGGATCGCCTGCGCAAGCCCCGGACCCTGCTGCGCCACGTCACCGACCGGCCCGGTCACGACCGGCGCTACGCCCTCGACTGCTCGAAGATCCGTTCGCTCGGCTGGACGCCGCGCGTGCCGTTCGATCGGGGCCTCGAGGAGACCATCGTCTGGTACACGGAGAACCGCGGATGGTGGCAGCCGATCAAGACGGGGGAATATCTGGAGTACTACCGGCGGCACTACCGCCTCTGAGCGACTCCTGCACGTCGAACGAGCGCAACACTCCGTTTCGCTGCATGTTCAGTGTCATTTCCAGGACCGGTCGGCCGGGGAGGGACGTGTCCCAGTAGAACATCCGCGCGACGAAGCCGTCGCCGCCCTCGACCGTCTCGATGCGGGTCGACGCGTCGGGCGTGTCCATCCCCTCCGCCAGGCGACGCATCGCCTCCTCGTCGCCTCGCGCCCCGTCGAGCGCGACCAGGTCGAGGGCCGAGAGCAGGAGGCCGGGCAGGAACCCCTCCAGGCGCAGGTAACAGGCGGCCATATCGCGGGCGCCCGCGCCGTCCAGTGAGAGGTCGTCCCGCTCCACCGCCGCCCTGATCCGCTGCTCGCTCTCTTCCGGCGGCTGCGGCGGCAGCCGCCCGAGATTCGCAAGATTCTCCGGCCACAGGCCGCGGACGCCGACGACAACCCAGGCCCCTTCACAATTCTCCGTGCAGACAACGTAGAGCCGCAGGTGGCGGAGCGGCGGACAGGGAACTCTCTCGACCTCCGCTCCTCGCGTGCTCCCCGGGTAGACGGCCGAGAGGACGGCCAGGCCGCGGCTGACGCTCTCGGGCGGATCGACGATCGCCGTCCCCCACAGGACGCCCACGGCCAGGGTCGCCGCGAAGGCGCCGGCGAAAACACCGGTCCCTCTCACGGTCGAGCGGCCTTCGTCAGCAGGGAGTACCCCTCCCCCGCCACGCGGCCCCGCAGGCTCTCGACGACCTCCGGGAGCGTGGCACGATCGACGGCGCGCAGCAGGTCGTCCTCGATCAGGAGCTGCCTCTTGCCCGGGCGCGACAGGAACGTGCGGATCGCCTCTGGCGTATCGGCCTCCTCGGCGAATCGGCCCGTGTAGAACACCCACGCGTCGCGTTTCTCCTCCGTCGTGGCGAAGGCCGCCCCCGGATCGAGACGCGCCTTCACCTGGGACGCGAAGCCGGAGATGTTCTCGTGACGGTTGATCCAGGGAAAGAGCCCCTCCGTCGCCAGCAGCATCACCAGGACGAGCGATCCCGCCAGGACGATCCAGGTGTGCCCCGGAAGGCGCCTCGCGTGCAGAACGACCGCGGCGCAGGAACCGGCGGCCAGCGCGATGCCGATGGCCGCGGCGATCGGAACGAGCGCCGGGTCGCGGTGGCGCGCAACGAGCGGCAGCCCCGCCGCCAGCAGAAGCGCCGCGCCGGCCCAGACGTAAAGAGGGGCGCGCAGGCGGCGCGCGGCACCGGGCGCCTCCGGATCCGCGGCCCGCGTCAGAAGGCGCGCCACCAGGATCGCCGCCGCCGGATAGAGCGGAATGATGTACACGCCGCGCTTGCCCGTCGAAAAGGAGAAGAACAGGAAGATCGCCGCGATCCATGCCAGGAGAAACAGCGCCTCTCTCCGTCTCTCGCGCTCCTCGCCCGACAGCGCGTGCCCGACAGCCCACGGAAGGAAGATGATCCAGGGAAAGAAGCCGACCGGGAAACGCCAGAGGTAATACCAGACGGGATGCGTCGAGTTCCACGCCTCGACGTAGCGATCGACGTTCTGGTGCATCAGGACCTGGAGCGCAAAGCCCGGGCCCAGACGCCACGCGAACAGGCCGAACCAGGACAACGTGATCGCCAGGTAGACGATGGGACCGGGCAGGGCGAACATGCGGCGCGCCGCTCTGAAGTCCCGCTCGACGAGGGCCAGCGGAAGGACCGCGATGATCGGCAGGAGGAGGCCCACCGGTCCCTTCGCCAGGGTGGCCAGCCCCATCATCGCCCAGGCCAAGGTCACCCGCGCGCGCGCGCCGTCCGGGCGCTTGCGCGCCGACCAGAACAGGGCGATGGCCGAAAGAACGAGCAGGTTCAGCGTCATGTCGATTGAAACCCAGCGCCCGCGCTCGAGGATCTGCGGGGAGGTCGCGAACACCAGGGCGGCCACGAGGCCGGTCTTCCTGTCATAGAGCCAGGCGCCCAGGCTCTCGATCAGGAGCATCGCCAGGATCGTCGACACGGCCGAGGGCAGGCGCGCCGCCCACTCGTCGATGCCCCCGAGGATCCGGCCGAACCCGTTGATCGCCCAGAAGAACAGCGGCGGCTTGTCGGTATACAGGTGATCGTTCAGCGACAGGACCGAATAGTCGCCCCGTTGCCACATCTCCTTCGCCACCAGGGCGAAACGAGGCTCGTCCGGCGGCCACAGATCGTGGGAGCCGAGCCTCCAGAGAAAGAGCGCGGCGCCGACGGCCAGGAGAAGCCCGAGGCGGCGCCACCCATCGCGCGCGTTGACAGGTTCCGGCCTATCCATCTAGCATGCCCCCTCATCGATCGCGAACGTCCCTGCGGGTGGCGACACATGAACGAGCGCAACAAGGTTCTGGGCTGGATCCGGCTCGCGACCGTTTACGCCTTCATCGCGCTCCTCGTCTATCTGGCCCGGCCGACGCCGGCGCTCCTCGCGGCCGGCGCCTCGCTCGCGCTTCTGGGGGAGGCGATCCGAATCTGGGCGGCGGGTCACCTGACGAAATCGGTCCGCCTGGTCACCTCGGGCCCCTACGCTTACACGCAGAACCCGCTGTATCTCGGCCGTCTCCTCATCCTCACCGGGCTGGCGATCGCCTCGCCCATGCCGGGCCACCTGAACCTCCTGGCCCTGGCCGTCGGCTACGCCGTCTTCTTCTTCTACTACATCCCTCGCAAGCTGCGCGTCGAGGGCGGGCGCCTGGCGCGCCTTCACGGAGCGGCCTTCGAAGAGTACCACCGCAGCGTGCCGATTCTGTTCCCGGGCCTGAGGCGGCACGCCGGCGGCCAGGATGGATGGTCCTTCGGACTCATGGTCTCCAATCAGGAGCCGCTGGTCCTCAGCGGCGTCGCGCTGGCGCTGGCCGTCCTGGCCTGGAAGGCGGCGCACCCCTGATCGCCCGCCCCCGAGAGTGAGCTCCGCGCGAGCCTGACTCAAACCGGGGCCTCGCGGCCCGCCGCCTCCTTGACCAGCCTCGCAAGTGTCGCTGCGATCGACGAAGCCTCGTACCGCTCCTGGACCTGGGCGCGGCCGCGCTCTCCCAGGCGCAGGGCCAGGGCCGGGTCGCCGAGAAGGCGGCGCAGGGCGGCGTCCCACTCATCCGACGATCGCGCGAAGAAGCCGGTCTCGTTCTCGCGGATCAGATCGCGGTTGGCGCCGACCGGCGAGCAGACGACCGGCAGCCCCGCCGCCTGGTACATGAGAATTTTCAGGCCGCACTTTCCCTGCGAGAACGGACTGTCGTCGAGCGGCATGACCCCGACGTCCAGACCGAGAAGGGCCTCGGCCTCCCCGTTCAGGCTCCATGGGATCGATTCCGCCGGCACGCCCGGAAGTTCGGCGAATTCACTGCAGATCTGGACGAACACTCCGCCCGTAGAGGACAGCACGCGCCGCAGGGGATCGGCCAGCGCCGCCAGGTACCTGAGACTCGGGCGGCTGCCGAGCCAGCCGACGCGCGGCCGGCCGCTTCGGGAGCGGCGAGCCTCGCGCGCGCGGCGCAGCGCCTCCTCCGGAAAGGGACGCAGGTCGACGGCGGTCGGCACGACCGCGACCGCGCGCGCGAATCGCGACGCGTGGTCCGCCAGGTACCGATTGCCCACGATCACCGCCCGGCTGCGCCGGAGCACGGCCGCGAGGCGGCTGCGGCGCGAGGCCGCGCGTCTATCGGCGCGCGTCTCCCCGAACCGCTCCCGCTCGTCGGGGCTGACCGCGAACACCGCGTCGTCCAGGTCGAACAGCAGGGGCGCCGAACCGAGCAGGAGCGGCAGCTTCCAGCGCGCGAACAGCTTCTTCTGGATCAGGACGGCATCGGAGCGCCGGGCACGCCGCGCCAGGTCGGCGAGATCGGAGGCGTGGCGATTCTTCGCAATGAACACATCGGCGTCGATGCCGCTTTCCTTGAGCCGATCAAGGTGCTGCAGGACCCGCAGCCGGCTGCTCGGGTGTTCGATCCCGCCGTTCAGGACGCACAACAGCCGCACGTCATCTCCACGTGATGCGCACACCGTCCGGCGCGAACTCGACGGCGACTCTCTCGCGATCGCGCCACTCGCGGCCGCCCCGGTGAGAGTCGACCAGCATTCGTCCGACCCCGAGCCCGTACGCGTAGCCCAGGAACACGTCGGGCGCCCAGTGCTTGTCCTTGTTGATCCGCTGCAGGGCGGTGAGTCCCGCCGTGCCGTACAGTCCCCAGGTGCCGAAATGCTTCCAGAAGCGCACGCCGCGACCGTCGTCGGGCCCGACCCGAAGGTGCCGGTCGATGATCGGCGCCAGCATCGACGAGGCGACGACCACGTCGCCCGAGACGCTGTGGCCGTCGGGATGAAACCAGCGGATGTCGTCGCCGTCCTCCGGCCGCTCGGTGGAGATGACCCTTTGTGTCACTCCGGCCATGGCGCTGGCGAAGGCGAGCGTCTCGAGAATCAGGGTGGAGGTCTCGAGGTCGTATTCCGAGTCGGTCGCCTTGCCGACGATGGCGAACCCGGCTGAAGTCGCGAGAGGCGTCCCCACCTTCCCCATGGTGCGCGCGGCGTCCAGGAACTGATCGATGGAGTCGGTCCGGTTGCGCTGCACCCAGTCCCGGATGTCGTGGCGCACGAGGTAGAGGGCCGCGGCGGTGCCGACGACGGCGCCGAGCTTGATCCAGCCGGCCCGATCGAGATGGGCCGGCCGCCCGAAGACGTAGCGGGCGTCGCGACCCACCTGGCGCCACTCCACCGGGGCGTCCGATGGTCTCCCTTCGTCCGCTTCCGGCGGAGGCGTCTCGGCGACCGAGACGGTATAAGGCGCCAGGAGGACCCATGCCGCCACGAGACCGGCCGCGCCTCTTCGGCCGGGCTTCCTCACGATCCATCCGCCCCGGCGGCCTTTCCCACAGGCGCCGGCCCGGACCCGGCGATCAGGAGCATCATGCGGTGCCCGATCGCCTGCCGGTCGAGCACCTCCAGGTCCATGCCGAGGGCCCGCCGCTCGGCCTCGTACACATCATCCTGGATGAGGCAGTACGATCGCTCCCCCGAGCCGAAATAATCCCTGAGCTGGTCGCGGCTGTGCAGAACCGAGATGAAGCGTCCGGTGTAGTAGACGTAGGTCGGCCTGTAGTCGGGGTACATCGCGAGCGGCCCGTCTCCGACGGTCTGCAGCACACGCTCGCAGAAGGCGCGGGCGGATTTGTGCCGATCGAGCGGCGGCAGGATGGCCACGGCGATCACGACGTAGGTGACCGCGAGCCCCGCGCTGAAGGCCGCCAGCGCCGCCCCGCCGCGGTACCGCCGGTAGGCGACGATCGCGGCGAGCGTCGTCAGGCAGACAATCGCCGCCACGAGCGCGCCGGGGCCCAGCAGATCGGGCGCCCGTGCTTTCAACCGCGGCAGCGCCACGATCGTCCCGCCTATCGCGAGAACCAGGGACGTTCCGAGCAGCCAGGTGATCGGCCGGTCGGCCGGCGACGGGTCCCACTCCATGAGCGCCAGGTCCCACAGGCGCGCGACGAGCAGGGCGAGAAGCGGCAGGAGCGGCAACAGGTACACGCTGCGCTTCTCGACCGACAGGGCGAACACGGAGAAGATGCTCACGGCCCACGAATAGACGTAGGCGTTGTCCCGGTCGGGCCGCGCCCCGCGCCTCGGCCAG
>DATFVU010000230.1:0-3847 GCA_035260145.1 Candidatus Polarisedimenticolia bacterium
GGGGCCAAGAAGGCGGGGAAGTAACCCTCGATCCCGGAAATCGTCAGGAGGAGGGCGGGGCGGAGTAAACGGCCGAGCGCGCCACGTCCTCCTGCCGGATCTTTCCCACGTCGAAGGCCTGAAGCGCCGCGATGAGTCTGGCCATCGCCTGATCGAAACCCGGCAGGGTCTTGCGCGCGCGGCCGAGGGGATTGCAGCGGGCCAGGACGAAGTTCTTGACGAAGGGATGGTTGATCCCGCGGCGCTTCAGCTTGTCCACGATTCCCTTGAGCAGCGCGTCCGCCTCCTCCACGCGCGCGGCCCGCTCCTCGCGGGTGCCGTACGCGGTCTTGAGCGACGATTTCAGGAAGCGGTCGACGCGCCTGAGGATCGGGGAGAACGCGCCGCCCGCGAAGCGCGGGAACTTCTCGTAAAGCAGCCCGAGCGTGATGAAGTAGGGCTCCTCGAACTGGAAGGCGAAGGCCTCCTCGTCGCGCTTCTCGCCGCGCTCGATGAGGCCCCGGTACATCCGGATCACCTCGAGCGATTTCTCCTTGAGGTTGTGCGCCTTCTCGGTGTTGAGGGCCAAGATCTGGAAGGCGACCTCCGCCTCAGGTATGACGATGGCCGGCACGAAGTCGGCCTTCAGTTTTTCGAGGACGTACCTCCGATGGTTGCCATTCGGGGTCCAGTACAGATCGTCCGCGCGCACCGCCACCACGGGGTCGATGAATCGGTCGATCTTCTTGACGACCTTGAGAAGCCGCTCGGCGTGGGTCTTGGAGAGGTCGCGCTGGTAAGGCGTCCCCTGCACCTTCTCGACGGGCAACAGGGCGAAGATCTGCCAGTGGCCTCCGATCGGATCGCGGTAGACGGCCAGGGCCGTGCCGCCGTCCCTTCGGATCGTTTCCGCGAGCCGGATGACTTCCGCCGGCGGCTCCTTGTCCTCCGGGTGCACCGCGAACTCGACGCGCGCCATGGTCGTTCTCCCGGGCGGCCCCACCCGGCCCCCGCCGAGCCGACACCTTACCGCCAAGTTCCGCGCAGGCGCAAGAGAGGGGCGAGGGGCTACAATGCCATGACCGGGAGGGGACGATGACACTGAGCGCCCGTCTGCGCGACCGCGCAGAACCGTTCTGGGAGCGCGAGCTGGCGCATCCCTTCGTTCAGGGACTCGGCGATGGGACGCTGCAGGAGGAGAAGTTCAAGGTCTGGCTGCGCCAGGACTATCTCTTTCTGATCGAATATGGACGCGTTCTGGGGCTGGCCGTGGCGCGCGCCGAGGACCTGGAGACGATGGGCCGGTTCGCCGACCTGCTGCGGGCCACGCTGCGCGACGAGATGGACCTGCACCGCCGCTATGCGGCGAAGTTCGGCTTGACCGCCGACGACCTGGAGGCGGCGAAGCCGGCGCCGGCGACCCGCGCCTACACCGATTTCCTGGTACGCGTCGGCTACGAGGGCCCGCTGGCCGCCATGGTGGCGGCGCTCCTTCCCTGCGCCTGGGGCTACGCGGAGATCGCCTCCAAGCTGGCCGCCCGGGACGTGACGCCCGCCGACGACCGCTACCAGGAATGGATCAGGACCTACAGCTCCCCCGAGTTCGTGGCCTGCGGCGAGTGGCTGCGCGAGCTGCTGGATGACCTGTCCGACTCTCTTTCGGGCGCCGACCAGAAGCGGCTCGCCGAGATCTTCCTGACCGCGAGCGAGCACGAGCTGCGCTTCTGGGACATGGCCGACAGGATGGAGGAGGAGTGAGATCCGCGCGAGGCTGGCTCGCCACGCTCGCCGCCCTGGCGTTCGTTCTGACCCCTGGCCCGCCGGGCGCGCGGGCGGGGGAGCGCGATCGATTCCCCGGCTTCGTGTACACGTCCCGGGAGGCGATCGAGGACGCCCAGGCGGTGCTGGCGGCGCTGAAATACCTCGACGCGACCGCCTGCAAGAAGGGGGACTGGGACGAGCCGACGCAGGCGGCCGCCCGCGATTTTCAGCGCGAACACTTCCTGAGGCCCGACGGACGCCTCGACCGCGACACCATGGCGGTCCTCATGAGCCACAAGCCGAAACGCTCCGAGGCGCGGCGCTGACTACTGCTGCGCTCCCTGCGGCCACTGATAAAACGTGTTGTTGCTGAAGATGATGTCGGAGTTGAAGTCGCCGGTGGGTCCGCCGGGGTTCGTGCCGGAGGTGCCGTCGGCGCCGAAGCTCGTGATGGTATAGATCGTCCCCTGGGCGTTCGTGTCGATGTGCCAGGAATGGGACCAGCCGTCGGTCGGCGGCACCGTCTGAAGATACCTCGAAACGTAACCGCTCAGGATCTGGGCGTTGGCGTCGGTCAGGCCCTTCGGATAGGTGTTGTTGTCGACGGCGTAGGACTCCATGGCGTTGCCGATCGCCTTGATGTCGGCGAGGGTTTTGCTCTGTTTCGCCTTGTTCATCGCGCTCCTGAGGTTGGGGATGGCGATGGAGGCAAGAAGCGCGATGATCGCGATGACGATCAGGAGCTCGATGAGGGTGAAGCCCGCGGACCTTCGACGGGCGCTATGGCGCTTTCGATGCATGGCGGCGACACCTCCCGAGACCGGGCCGCTAGTCTAGCACGCGACTCCCGAAGCCGCTTCTCGGGCCATATTACGGATGCCGGGGCGCCGGCGTCTAGAACGTCCTTCAGGCGCGGGCCGGCTCTTCCAGAAGGAGCGCCGGATCGGCGTTTCCCCCGCTCAGCACCACCGCGGTCGGGACGTCGAAGGTCCGGGCCGTCCCGGACAGGAGGGCCGCGACCCCGACGGCCCCGCTCCACTCCACCAGCAGGTGCTCGGTCTTCAGAAGGAAGGCGGCGGCCTCGCGGATCGCCTGGTCCGACACGGTCACAACGTCCGACACGAAGGCGCGGCAAACGGCGTATGTCAGATCGCCGGGACGGGACGGAAGCAGCCCGTCGGCGATGGAGCGGACCGAGGGAAGGGTGGTCGGGGAGCCGGCGCGCAGCGAGGTGGACATCTTCGCCGCCCCCTCCGGCTCGACGCCGATCACCCGGATCCCGGCGCGGTGGTAGGCGCAGGCCAGCGCGACGCCCGACACCAGGCCGCCCCCGCCGACCGGCACCAGCACGGTGCCGGCGTCGGGCATCTGCTCCAGGATCTCGACGCCGCACGTCGACTGTCCGGCGATGATCCAGGGATGGTCGAATGGGGGGACCATGGTCAGTCCGCGCTCCCTCTGCAGCGCCTCGGCCCGCTCCTTGCGCTCGAGAGACGTGGTTCCGGCCCGGTGCACCTCGGCGCCTAGCGAGCGCACGCGTTCCAGCTTCAAGACAGGCGCGGTCTCCGGCATCACCACGACCGCCGTGGCACCCGCGCGGCGGGCGGCGAGCGCCACGGCGATCCCGTGGTTGCCCGAGGAATAGGTCAAGACCCCCCGCTCGCGCTCCGCCGGCGACAGTCGCGCGATGAAATTGGTCGCGCCGCGCATCTTGAACGCGCCTCCCACCTGGAGACTCTCGCATTTCAGGGCCACCTTCTGCGCCAGGCGCTCTGACAGGCTCTCGGAGATCAGGAGCGGCGTGACGCGGGCGTTTCGCGCCACGCGCGGGCGCGCCTCCCGCAGGTCCGAGGGGCCGAGGCCCTCCTTTTCGAGTTCGATGGGTCCGCTCATGCGGGTCGTATCTTCTCATAGTGGCGCCGTGAGTGTGGGACAGGAGGATGTTTGCCGGTGAGACGCCAATGTGAGCTCGCGTTCCTCCGCGAACGCAGCCGGTTCTCTGTCGTCCTTATTCTTGGGCGCAGAGTTGAAAACGAGGACCTGGCCTGCATTTTGATCTGCGGCGGGCATGGAGCCCGCGCTGATCGTGGAGCTGATTCCGCCCCGG
>DATFVU010000231.1:0-2682 GCA_035260145.1 Candidatus Polarisedimenticolia bacterium
GCTGCCGACAGCCGGCGGGAGGACCGGCGTGCCGCCGCCGCAGACACCGCCGCCGCAGACCTCCCCGGCGGTGCAGGGGTTGCCGTCGTTACAGGCCGTTCCATCGGTCTGCCCGAGGCAGATCGGTGAGTTCGAGTTCGCGAAGACGTAGACGCGCCCCATGTTGTAGCCGACCGCCTCCGGGTCCCAGTAGGCGCTGGCGATCAGATCCGACGGGCCGGGGCCGTCGGCGTGTCCCCCGCCGGCGACGCTGATGCCGATGCCTGCGCCAGGGTCGCCCACGTAGTACAGGTCCTCGACGGCGTCGACGGCGCTTCCACCCAGGTAGACGGACACACGAGATGATCCCCCGATGACGAAATCGTCGATCCAATCGCCGTTCACGTCCCCGGCACCGGCGACGCTTGCGTAGGTGGCCGCAAACGTGAGGTCAGGGACCGAGTTCGGGGACGATCCGCCGAACCAGACGCGCACCTGGTCCCTGCCGGCGCCGATCAGGTCCGAGAACCCGTCGGCGTTGACATCGCCCGCGTTGGCCGCGTTCATGAGATGCGAGGACGCGGAGCCAGGGAGCGTGAGGTCGGCGGTCGTGTCGAATGCCGGCCCCCCGAACCAGACATAGATGGCGCCCGCGCCGAGTGCGGCGGCATTGTTGTTCGGAGCGGAGGCGAACACGTCCGGGTGGCCATCGCCGTTCATGTCCCCGGCGCTGCCGACCACGGAGCCCAGCTGATCGTAGAATCCGACCCCCGAGAACACGCGGTCCGCGACCGTATTGGGCACGGCGCCGCCGAAGAAGACGTACGCGCGACCGGGCTTGTTTCCCCCGCCTGGGTACCACGGTGCGCCCACGATCACGTCGTCGAAGCCATCCTCGTTCACGTCTCCCGCCGATCCGACGGAGGCGCCGAACGCGATGAGCTGCCCCGTCGACTCGCCGGTCAGCGTGACGTCCGGTATGCCATCGAGCGACGGCCCGCCGTAGTAGATGAAGGCCTTGCCCTCGTACCCGGATTGCTGCGCCCCGATGATGAAGTCCGGGTAGCCGTCACCGTTGAAGTCTCCCGCCGAGGCGACGCTGATCCCGAACCATCCCGCGCCGCCGGGCGGAGGAGAGATCACGAGATCCGCCACGAGGTCGATCGCCGGCCCGCCGAAGTAGAGATACGCCAGCCCCGCGCTGGCGATCTCCGGGTAGCGAAACGCTCCGATGAGGAGGTCGTCGTAGCCGTCCCCGTTCACGTCGCCGACCCACGTGACCGAGCGGCCGAACTCGTCCCCGGTGTGCTCGCCGGCGGGATCGATGAGAATGCGGGACGTGATGGACGCAGCAGCGCTGGCGCTCGGCACGGCGAACAGGGCGATGGCGACGAGAACGGCGATCGGGGGTTTCGAGGGACGCCACTGGAAGGGCAGGCGAGCGAGGGGGATGCGATTCATGGGCACCTCCATCTCGGCAAGGGGGAAAAACTGTCGCTACGCTTCAGGTAGCTAGGGCTTTACACCGGCCGCGGAGGCGAGTCAAGTAAATTGACGATGACAAGTGGTAGCCACGAGCGCTCCTCGCGGCGATCCCACATGGATAGTTCACGGGCAGCGGAAGATGGACAGACCGATCTCGGCATCGCGCGATCCCACTTGGGAAGGACTGCCGGAATCGTACGTCCCGCCGCCTCCGCAGTTCACCCCACGCACGAGGTAGACGAAGCCCGACCCCGCTGCGGGCGTGCCGCTCAGGACGAGAGCGGTCTGGGTGAGATTGTTGGCCAGACACGCCTGGATCGCGGCGCGGAAGTCGCCTCCCGTGCTATGCAGGAGTCCCAGATCACCTCGCACGACGTCATACGCCGAGGCGTCCGACAATGGGCTCCATCCCAGAACGTCCGTTTGACCGAAGGAAACCATGAGGAGGGATGGAGCTCCCACAGGGACGGGCGCGTTGTCCCTGATTCCATCGCAGTTGTTGTCGACGCCGTCGCACGTCTCCGCGGAAGGGGGGCCGGGCAGGCACGAATCCACGCCTGCACTGCACACCCCGGTCCTGGCGCACGGACCGACGCCACAGGACGTCGGGAAACCGTCCACACTTCCATTGCAGTCGTTGTCCAGCGCGTCGCAGAGCTCGCTCGCCCCGGGGTGGACCGTCGCGCTCCCGTCTGAACAGTCCCCCTGACACTCGGTGTAGCCGTCTCCGTCGTCATCCGTCGAAGGATCCGCGAGGGAATACGCGCCGCCGTTGTCGAAATATGTGGAGGGCCAGCTGAACCCGCCCCAGACGATCATTTGCGTTCCCGTCCAGATCGCGCTGTGGCCGGTGCGGCCCGAAGGCGCACCCGCGGTGGATGTGAAGGTCCACGTGTCCGTGGCGGGGTCGTAGCGGTGCCCCGGTCCCCACACGACCAGGACACTTCCCGTCCAGAGGGTGGTGGTGTACCCGTATCGACCGAAGGGGGCGTGAGTCGTGGACATCGCGACCCATGTCTCCGTTGCAGGATTGTACCGATCGCCCGAGTTCAAGACGTTGCCGCCCCATACGTCGTCGCCACCCCAGACGATCATCTCGGTGCCGGTCCATATGGCTGTGTGATTGGCACGCGGACCGGAACTCGACGTCGGAGTCCAGGTGTCCGTGGAGGGGTTGTACCGGGCGCCGGTATTCAGGATGAGGTACACAGGGTAGCA
>DATFVU010000232.1:0-9386 GCA_035260145.1 Candidatus Polarisedimenticolia bacterium
CGAGCTGCATCTCGTACACCGTCCGGGTGAGGCGGCCGACGGCGGGCCCGGGCCTGAGCCCCATCTCCAGAAGGTGCCGTCCCATCAGGATGGGAGCGGGCGGCCGGCTCTCGACGCTCAGGGCGCGCACCTTCCCGATGAACCACTCCTGGGCCTCGGTGGAGAAGTCGCCGGTGCGCCCGAGGCAGTCGGCCCGCGAGACGCGGTAGAGGAGATCCGGCTCCAGGCGGCGCGCCAGCCGACGGAAGGCGCCGTCGCCGACGTTCTCCCGGTTCTTGAAGTAATGGCTCGGCGTCAGGTGATGGGCCACGAGCTGCACCACCTGCTCGCGCAGGTCGTACCCGTGCAGAGTGTGGACGCCCAGGCGATCGAGGAAGGCGCGCGTCGGTGCGACGCCGGCCTCCTCGTGCTCGTACGATCGGATGCGGCCGTCCACGACCGCCGTCGTCGCCGGCTTTCCGAAATCGTGGGCGATCACCGCCAGCAGAACGGCCAGCGCCTTCTCCTTCGGCAGCGACTCGATCTCCATTTTCGCCCGATCGATCGCCAGCAGGGTGTGCGTCCAGACGTCCCCCTCGGGGTGCCATTCCTTTTCCTGAGGACATCCCTGCAGCGCGCGCAGCTCGGGGAACAGCCCCGCGATCACCCCTAGACGATCGGCCCACTCGAGCCCGATCGACGGACGCCTGGACTTCATGATGAGTTTTTCGAACTCACCCCAGATCCTCTCCGCCGGCAGATCCGAGAGATCGATCCGGCGGCACAGTTCGACCGTGGCCGGATCGATCGTGAACTCGAGGCGGGCGGCGAACTGCACGGCGCGCAGGACCCGGAGGCTGTCCTCGACGAAGGTCGAGGGATCGACGGCGCGCAACACGCGCGATCCCAGGTCCTCCCGGCCTTTCCAGAGATCGATCGTCCGTCCCGACAGGGGATCGAACATCATGGCGTTGATCGTGAAATCGCGCCTGCGGGTCGCCTCCTCCTTCGAGAGGCCCGGATCCCCCTGCACCTCGAAGCCCCGGTGTCCCGGAGCGACCTTGGTGTCCCGGCGCGGCAGGCTGACGTCGATGGCCGGGGCGCCCCCGCCGCCCGCGCCGGACGACGGGCGCGGGACGAGCTTGTAGACCGCGAACGACTGGCCGACGAGCCTCACCTCGCCGTGACGGCCGAGCGCGGAGACGAGCCTCTCGACGGGCAGGCCGTACACCTCCAGGTCGAGCTCGTCGGCCGCCGGCATCCCGGCGATTCCCTGAAGCCGCAGCATCTCCAGATCCCGGACCCATCCGCCCACCAGGAAGGCCTGGCCTCCCTGGTCGCGAATGCTCCGGGAGATATCGAGGATCAGGGGAGGAAGATCGGTCATGCGGGCAGTATAGAGAAAATGCGCCCCCCCTGCCCATCTCCCTGTCCCGTCAGCGCCTGCCGGTCCGGGCCGGTGATCCGGGCCGGGAAATTGTTGAGGGACGGCCGTTTCCACGGGGTCTGCATCCCTTGACTCCCCACCGGCGGAGCCTAACTTTGACTCGATCCGCATGGGAGCCCCGTCGGGCGGCCGACGGGTGTGTCCGGTGCCGTGCCGGAAGCGATCGGGAGGCCACAGGGTGGACGGAGGAAGGCACGGGGCGAAGGCCGCCTGGCTCGTGGCGGCGTCCATCGCCTTCCTGGCGCTGGCGCTCCCCGGATGCCTGAGCCGTCCGAAAGAGCCGCTGCGCATCGGAGTGAACGCCTGGCCGCCGTTCGAGCTCCTCTACCTTGCGCGCAGCCGGGGATACTTCGAGGCGGAGCACGTGGACGTCGACCTCGTCGACTTCTCGACCTACACCGGCATCCTGAAGTCGTACCACCGGGGGAACATCGACGGGTTCCTTGCGACCCTCAATGAGGTCCAGATCGCGGACAACTTTCAGGATCCGCCGGCCGTCGTGCTGGTGGTGGATTATTCGTTCGGCGGGGACGCCCTGGTCGTCAGCGACGGCATCGGCGACCTGAAGGGCCTGCGCGGCAAGCGAATCGCCTACGAGGAATCGGCGCTCGGCTCCTACGAGCTGGAGCGGATCCTGGAAATCGGCGGGCTCGCGCCGGGCGAAATCAAAGCCGTCAGCCGCCTGCCGGCAGAGGCGGAGGAGGACTTCCGCAAGGGGACGGTCCAGGGCGTGATCACCTACGAGCCGAGCCTGGGTCGCCTGCTGCATCACCGGGGGGCGCGCGTGCTGTTCTCTTCCCGCGAAATCCCGGGTGAGATCGTCGACGTGATGGCGATGCGCCGATCGGTCCTGGACGGGAGAGCCGAGGAGATGCGGCGCGCGCTCAGGGCCTGGTTCAGGGCGGTCGAGGATCTCAGGGAGCATCCCGAAGAGGTCGCCGCCCAGATGGCCCGGCAACGGCACGCGACGATCGAGGAGTACGTGCGGGGCCTGCAGGGGGCGCGCATCCCCGACCTTTCCGAGAACCGCGCCCTGCTCGGCCGGGGCCCGTCGCCCGGGACCCTTCATGCGACGTCCGACCGCCTCGCCGAGTTTCTTTTGCGCCATCGATTGACCGGAAAGGCGCTCTCGGGCCCGGAGCTGATCCGGAGCGACCTGCTGGACGCGATGTAGTCATGCGCCGCCTCCTGTCGCGCTTCCCGACCTCGACCCTGCTGGGGCTCGCCTTCACTCTTCCGGCGATGCTCGTCTCGGGCCTGCTCCTGTTCTATCACTCCCTGGGGGCGCGGCAGTTCCTGGCCGAGGAAGGCGTGCGCTACGGCGACATCCTCGCCGATCAGATCCTGTCCGCCTCGCAACGCTTCATGCGCCTCGGATCGCTCACGAACGTCCAGGAAATGATCGAGGAGACCGGCAGCAAGCGGTCGGTGCTGGCCGTCGCACTCATCGACCGGCGCGGCACGATCATCGCCAGCAACAACAGGGACTGGATCGGCAGCGACGAGTCTGTCATCCCCGACCCCGAGTTCGCGACGGTCGCGGCCGCGACGCGCGCCAGCGCGCAGACGCAGCACCGGCTGGTGGACGACGGCCGTCGTCTGATCCTGACGTCCCCGCTTCTGTTGGAGGGCGTCAATCCGAATCTGTCGAATCTCGGCGGTCTCCTCTACCTCAAGACCGACCAGGAGAGGCAGCTCCATGCCATGTACGCCGCGATCCTCAAGCGGGGCATGGTGTCGGCACTCGGCATCCTCCTCATCAGTCTCGTCCTGCTGCTGTGGGTGCAGGCGAACCTGGCGCGGCCGCTCTTGAGGATCGCGTCGTTCGTCCGCACATTCGCGGCGGGCGTCCCCGGGCGGGCGCCGCGGATCGCCGGCACGCGCGAGGTGGCGCAGCTCACCGAGGACGTCGCGCGCATGGGTGAGGATCTCGCCCGGAATCAGGCGGCCCTGGCGGCCTCGATGGAGCGCCACCGGCGCCTCCTGGAGGGAGCCTACGATGCGATCGTGACAGCCGACCCGGAGTCGGGGCGCCTCCTCGAGATCAACAACACGTTCTGCTGCCTGTTCGGCTACTCGCCCGAGGAGGCGCGCGATCTGACGCTGCGCGACCTGCACCCGGCGGAGGATCGTGAGCGCCTGATGGAGGCGTATCGCTCGGCCCCCGCCGCCGGCAAGCGCGTCTTTCACGACCTCGCGTGCCTGCGCAAGAGCGGCGAGCGCTTCCTGGCGGACGTGCGAGGCGGCCCGATCTCGCTGGAAAACCGGACGGTGACCGAATGGATTCTGCGCGACACGACCGAGCGTCGGACGCTCGAGGAGCAGCTCCGCCAGGCGCAGAAGATGGAGAGCGTCGGCACGCTCGCCGGCGGCATCGCCCACGACTTCAACAATCTTCTCACCGGCATCCTCGGATACACGCGTCTGGTCAAGGTGCGCCTGGCGGCCGAGGATCCCAACCGGAAGAAGATGGAGCTGATCGAGAAATCGGCGGTGCGCGCGGCCGAGCTGACGTCGCAGCTCCTGACCTTCAGCCGCCGGGCGGCCACCCACACCGCGCCCGTGAACCTGAATGAGATCGTGGCGCGCGCCGTGGAGAAGCTGCGCACAACACTTCCCCGGGACGTCGAGGTCCAGTTCGTCGCGCAGCCGGACCTCTGGACCGCGGCGATCGACACGGCGCTGGCGGAGCAGGTGGTGTCGCACCTGTGCGCCAACGCCCGCGACGCCATGCCCCGGGGCGGGCGCCTGACCATCGCCACCGGGAACCGCACGCTCACGAGTGCCGAGACCGGGAAGAACGTCGAGGCCCGGCCGGGGCGCTTCGTGACCCTCATGGTGCGCGACACCGGGAGCGGCATCGATTCGCGCATCCGGCCGCGCATCTTCGAGCCGTTCTTCACGACCAAGGAATTCGGGCAGGGGGCGGGACTCGGGCTGTCGATGGTGCATGGCGCGGTGAAGGGACACGACGGCTGGATCGAGGTCCTAAGCGAGCCCGGGCGCGGCTCGGAGTTCGTCGTCCACTTCCCGGTGTGGGATGAGTCGTACACCGCGGCGCGTCTGGCCCATGAATCGTCCGCCGTCCTGCTGGATCGACTGGCGGGGATCGCTCCGCCGCCGAAGGCACCTCCGCAGGCCGGCGCGCCACAGGCCGGGGACTCCGAGCCGAACGAAAAGCGCACGGTCCTCGCCGTCGACGACGAGTCGACGGTGCTGGCGCTGGCCCGCGACATCCTCGAGATGCACGGCTACCGGGTCCTCACGGCGCGCAACGGAGAGGAAGCGCTGCGCGTGTTCCGCGACCACGGCGGCGCCATCGATCTCGTCCTGCTGGATCTGACGATGCCCATCATGGGCGGCCGCGAATGTCTCAAGCGGTTGCGGGAGATCGACCCGGGGGTGCGCGTTCTGGTCTCGAGCGGCTATTCGGCGGAGGGGACCGCCGCCGAGCTCCTGGGCGAGGGGGCGCTGGCCTACGTGCAGAAGCCCTACGACGTCGATGGCCTTGCGCGCGTCGTTCGGCAGGTCCTCGAGGCCCGACCGCGTCTCGCCGCCGGTCGAAATTGAGGCCGCCCGGCGGCGCCCCGGTCCTTGCTCCGATCATAGTTCGTATGCATGCGCCCCTCTCTTCCCTTAGGGTTTATGAGAGCGCGGCATGCGGTCCGTCCGGCGATCTCCGGCGAGCCCCGGCGAAACCCCTTTCGATCGAAGACTCTGCGCCCCGACGCCGGGAATTCGCTCCATCCACCTTCGCTGGCCCGCGGTTTGCTCTTCCCCCGGCGACCGAGAACTCCATGACCAAGCGACTCTCGATAATTCTGACGCTTTTGGCCGCCTCCCTCGTGCCCTGGCGCTCGACCGCCTGGGCGCAGGGCTGAATCCTCATCCGCCAAAACGCGCCCGTGTTCGGCGCGTCCGCCGATCCCTACCTGAACAAGGGGGAATGGCTGTTCGGCATGGCCGCCCGCGGCCTGCGCTCGCACGACCACTACAGCGGCACGGTCGAACAAACGCAGCGCCAGGACAACAAGAACTACGTCGTCAACGAGCAGTACGCGCTCGACATGTCCGGCATCTACGCGGTGACCCGCCGGTTCAGCGTGGCGGGGGCCATTCCGCTCGTTCGCGCCTCCTGGTCGATACCGCTCCCCACGACGCCGGGGGCGCTGGGACCGCGCAGCGAGCAGAACGCGCAGGGGATCGGGGACATCACCGTCGTCGGGCGCGCCTGGATGTTCAATCCGGACGCGCATCAGAGAGGGAACCTCTCCCTGGGGCTCGGCCTCAAGGCGCCCACGGGCAAGTACGACGTCACCGACACCTACCCCGCCCTGAACGGCACCAATCCCCAGGACAAGTCGGTCGATCAGTCGATCCAGCCGGGGGACCGCGGCTGGGGGGCGATCTTCGACATCAACGGCTTCAAGCGGCTCGGCACCATGTCGTTCTACGGCAGCGGCACCTACCTGATCAACCCGAGGGACACGAACGGCACGCCGTCGATCATCGCGGGGCTGTTCGCCGGAGCTCCGGTGCCGCCGTCCCAGGCCGGCAGGACCGTGAACTCCGTCCCGGATCAGTACGTCCTGCGCGCCGGCGGCGCCTTCGCCCTGGGGAAGAGCCCCTTTTCCGCCGCCGTCGGCCTGCGGATGGAGGGGCTGCCGCGCTACGACTTGATCGGGGACAGCCACGGATTCCGGCGCCCCGGGTACGAGGTGTTCGCGGAACCCGGCTTCTACTATTCGCGCGGCCTGGACACCTGGTCGCTCAACGTCCCGATCGCCCTGAAGCGCAATCGCCGCCCGGATCCGTACACCGGAGCCGCCGGCGACGCGACCTTCCCGAACTACATCATCCTGGTCGGCTTCACGCACCGCTTCGGCGCGCCGGCGTCGACTCCCCAGGTCTCGACGGCAGCCCCGCCCGAGGCCGGAGCAGGCGGCGGTCTGGCCGCGGCCTGTGCCGAGCCGGCGTTTGACTCGTCGCCTGAAGCGCCCTAACATAGGGGGCCTCATGGAATCGTACTCACTGCCGGTTTGCGCGGTTCAGCGCGCGAAACAGAGCCCGGGCGCCCACCCCGGGAACAACAGGGAGGTTCCAGCATGAAGAAACTGGCCACGGTCATCGCCGTGATCGCGATCGTCGCCCTCTCGGCGGCCTACGCCTGCGACAAGGACAAGCATACAAACACGCAGGCGGCCGTCACGGAACAGTCGGGAGCCGTGAAGGAGGTCGCGCTGACCGGCTACCTCACCGACTCCAACTGTGGAGCGGCGAACGCCAACGCGAAGGGGAAGGGCTGCGCCGTCGATTGCATCAAGAAGGGGGCCAAGGTACAGCTCTACGCCAATGAGAAGCTGTACACCCTCGACAAGCCGACGGTCGCCGAGAACCAGGTCGGCGTCCCGGTGAAGGTGACGGGGACGCTGGACGAGGCGACGGGAGTCATCAAGGTCGCTTCGATCGAGGTGGTGAAGCAGGGCTGAGATCGGGGACGCCCGCGCCGGCCGTTCGGCGGGCTTCCGGCGTACGAAGATCGAGGAAGGTGCAGGGGCCGCGACATCGCGGCCCCTGTTTTTTTGGGCGATGACCGCTCATTGGACCTCCGCGATGGCGTCGCATGACCCTGGCCCGGTTCTTGCGTCATCGTGGGCCGACATGGTGCGCTATATTGAGGCGGATGGTCACGTCGGAAGGGGGAAAAAGGAGAGCTCCCGGCGCAGCGGCGGGGAGCGCCTGGCGGCCGCGGGTGGGGTGGCTGACCGCGGCCGTGGTCGTCGCGGCCGTCGCCATCAACCTCGCGGGCATCGGCGCCATCGCGGTGGCGCAACGCGGTGTTTTCGAGGAGACCAGGAGGCTTTTGCGCCTGGAGGCGGAAGCCCGGGCTGGGACGCTGGAGGGGGTGCTGGCCTCGATTCGGGCCGACCTGGCGTTTCTGACCGGCTCGCCGATCTTCTTCGGCCTGGAATCGGCGTTGGGTTCGCGCGATCCGCGCGAGGCCCGCTGGCGCCGGCTGGAGGCCGAAGGGGCCCTGCTGCTGTTTCTGCGCGGGCACCCGGAGACCGCGCACCTCGGGGCCCGCTCGGAGGAAGGGGTCATTCTGATGGCGGCCGGCCGGCGCGGCGGCGTCCCGGTGCTGTGGAAGCCGGGCGATCAGGGAGACGGACCGAATGATGCGGAGCCGGACCGAACCGCGTCCGGGACGGAGGCGTCCGGGACGGCCATCACCGGTCTGTTCGAGTTCACCACGGGAGTGAGACGCGTGTCCGGGGCGGTCCGACTGGAAGCGACGATCGATGCGGCGAGCCTTTTGGCCCACAGCCGGGCCGCCGAGGACCCGGCGCGCGCCTGCGCCCTTCTGGATGCGGCAGGAACGCTCCTGGCGGCGGAGCCCGGCGCCCGCGATACCATCGCTCTCGCGCAGGCGGGGAAAGGGCCGAACGGCAGCGGCAACCCGCTTCTCGCCGAGGCGTCCGTCCGGACCGAGAGCTGGTCCGCCCCGGCGCCCTGGAGGCTTTTGTGCGCGCAGCGCCGCGGTCCGGCGGAGGCCGTGGTCGCGCCGCTGTCGGCCCGGTATCGAACCACGCTGATCCTGAATCTCGCCGTCATGGGTCTGGCTCTGCTTCTCGGCATGTTCGCGGTCCGGGAGGCGAGGCGACGCCAGGTGCTCGAAATGGCGGCGCGCGAGGAGGCGCGCGTGCGCGATCTGGAGCGACAGCTGTTCCACACGGAGCGTCTGAGCACGGTCGGCCGCCTGGCCGCCGGAATGGCTCACGAGATCAACAATCCTCTGGAAGGGATGTCGAACTATCTCAGCCTGGCGCGCGAAGACCTGCAGCGGGGAGATGCAACCTCGGCGGCGCGGCGCCTGGAAATGGCCCGCGAGGGCCTGAGGCGGGCGGGGGGCATCGTGCGCCAGGTCCTGCAGCACGCCGACCCGGCGGTCGCTCCGCGCGCCGTCCTTGATCTGAACGCCATCCTGAGGCAGGCGATCGATTTCGTCGGCTCCCGCCCCGAGTTCCGCTCCATCCGGTTCGAACAGGATCTCTCTCCATCGCCGCTCGGCGTGCAGGGGAACCAGGCGCTCCTGGGGCAGGTTTTCCTCAACCTGCTCCTGAACGCCTGCGAGGCGCAGCCGTCCGGAGGCGAGGTGCGAGTGAGCACACGACGCGAGGGGGAGCGGGTGATCGCCGAAATCGCCGACCGGGGTCCGGGCGTTCCGCCCGCGGACAGCGCGCGCATCTTCGAGCCGTTCTATTCGACCAAGCAGTCGACCGGACTCGGACTCTCGATCTGCTATTCGATCGTCGCGCAGCATGGCGGGGATCTCGCGGTCGCGGACCGCGAGGGGGGCGGGGCGATCTTTCGGATGCGCTTCCCGGCCGCCGAGGCGCGCGTGGCCTGAACGGGGGGGCGAGCGAAGATGCCTGAAAAGAGGCCGGCGCGAGGCCGGGTCCTGGTCGTCGAGGACGAGGCGTACGTCCGCTCGTCGCTGGGGGAGCTTCTGGGAAGCCGCGGCTTCGACGTCGACCTGTCCGCGAACGTGACCGACGCGTTCGCCTCCCTGGCCCGATCGCCGGTGGACGTCGTTCTCACCGATCTCCGGATGCCGGGAGCGGACGGCCTCGATCTTGTCAGGAAGATGCAGGCGGCGTATCCCCAATTGGGAGTCGTCGTTCTCACGGGCCAGGGGACGATCGCCTCGGCGGTCGAGTGCATCAAGGCGGGGGCGAGCGACTACATCCTGAAGCCGGCCGACCCGGACGCCCTGGAGGTCGCGCTGGAGCGGGCGCTGGCGTCGCGGGCGCTGCAGCGCGAGGTGGACTACCTGCGCGGCGGCGATGCGGGGGCCGACGATGCGCCGATCGGGACCACGCCGGCCTGGATGCGGGTGATGGAGACCGCGCGTTCAGTTGCCTCGAGCGATGCGACCGTGCTGTTGCTCGGCGAGTCGGGG
>DATFVU010000233.1:0-14251 GCA_035260145.1 Candidatus Polarisedimenticolia bacterium
GACGATCGGGGCGGCCGCCTGTGCTGTGAACGCGGCTGCGTCGCCATCAGCGCGCAGCGCCGTCCTGTTCATCGGTGACGGGATGGGGCCGGGCTACGTGACCCTGACCCGGGTGGCGCGCGGCGGATCGGCCGGCCGTCTCCGCATGGATTCACTGCCCTACACGGCGCTCGCACGCACCCACTCGAGCGACAGCCCGGTCACCGATTCGGCGGCGGCCGCCAGCGCCATGGCGTGCGGCCAGAAAACGGCGAACGGAGTCCTTTGCGAGGACGCGGCCGCGGTGTATGCCAAACAGGACGGCAGAAGGCTCGAGTCGATCGCGGTGTGGGCGAAGAAGCGCGGCCTCCTGGTCGGGCTGGTCACGACGACGCGGGTGACGCATGCGACGCCGGCGGCGTTTTACGCCACCCAGCGCGACCGGGAAGAGGAAGCCGACATCGCCAGGCAGGCGGTCGCGTCAGGCTTCGATTTCATCCTGGGCGGAGGTCGCACGTTTTTTCCGGACGGGCTCGCGGCCGAGAGCCGGACGAAGGGCTGGGCGATCGTCGAGTCGGCCGATGAGCTCAAGGCGGTCCGGGGCCTCGATCGTCACATCCTCGGTCTGTTCGCCGGCAGCCACCTCCCCTACCAGGCGGAGATCGAGGCGGCCCGGAAGAAGGCGGCCGATGAGCCGCAGCAGGCCCAGCCCGGAACGGCCGCGGGCGGCCAGGACGCGGCGCGCACATCCCCAACGCTGCCGGAGATGACGCGCTGGGCGATCGACATTCTCACGAAAAGCGGCCGGCCGTTCTTCCTGATGGTCGAAGGGGGGAGGATCGATCACGCCGGGCACGCCAACTGGGCGAGGACGCTGGTGGATGAGACGGCCGCGTTCGACGAGGCGGTCGGCTACGCCATCGACCACCTCGATCCAAGGACGGCCCTCGTTCTGGTGACCGCCGATCACGAGACCGGGGGGCTGGCGATGAACGGCTATCCCGACGAAAAGGACGGGATCTGGTCCACCTACCGGGACCCGGAAGCCCCGGAGGGGGATGAGGCATATCCGGTCGTGACGTTCATGACCGGACCCGGGACGAAGCGGCAGACGGAGAAGCCGCCGCACGGAGCCGACGACCCGCACGCATCCGGCATCGCGCTGGGCCAGGCGGCGCATACCGGGGTGGACGTGACGCTCTATGCCTGGGGCGCCGGAGCCGACAAAGTGCACGGCACCGTCGAGAACACGATCGTCTATTCCCTCTTGAAGACCCGGCTCGAGGCTCAGCGATAGGTCCGTGACGCCTCGTCGTAATGCAGCCGCCCGGCGTCGACCGTCCAGAATCGCTCCAGCGCTTTGAGATACGCCGACGCTTCGGGCGAATCAGGGTCGGAGGGAACCGGATCCCGGATCCCGGCCAGACGCGCCAGGGTGCCCATCCCTTCGAGGCGCGTCATTCCGGCGTCGGCGTTGCGCGCCAGGTCGAGCAGGACGGGAATCCCGTCGATGGCGCCGAGCCCCGCGAGCGCCTGTGCTATCCGCAGCCTCACCCACTCGTCCTCGTCCTTGTTTTTCAGCGCCTGCTGGAGCGCCGGCAGGGCCGCCCGGTTGCCCAGGCGGGCCAGGGCGGCGGCCGCCTGCTCACGCACCGCCGCCGACTGGTCGTGCAGCGCCTCGATCAGATCGGGCAGGATGCGCGGGTCGGCCGTCGAGGCGATGTCCCTCACGGCGGCGACCCGCACGTTTTCGTGCGTGTCCTTGAGCGCCCGGCGCAGCTCCTGCATGCTGTTGCCGACGGGATGTTCCGGAGCCGAGAGGGCGGCCGGCGCGCCGGCGCTGCCTCCCGGCGGCGCGCTACCCGTCGGGTCCGCCCCTGGTGCCGGGACGGCTGTCGTCCCCCCCAACGCCTCCTGCCCGAAACCCCGCGCCACCTCTTCGGGGCTCGCCCCACCCAGGGGACGAAACGTGTAGAGCATCCACGCGGCTCCAGAGGCGATCACGAGACTGGCGGTGGCCACGGTCAGGGCGCGCGAGCGGCTGGGGGCGGTCGCGATCGCCTTGATCGTTCCGCCCAGGATCAGGGCAATCGCGAACGTCACCATGATGGTAGGACCGGAGGGCCTGTCGTAGGAAAAGAAGAGCCCGATGGCGCTCACCGCGGTCGCCATCGTCCAGCCGGTCAGGAGGCGCCGCTTGAGGTCGTCATAGAACATGACGGCGAAGACCGACGGCGCCACCAGGTAGCAGAACACCAGGAGGACTCCCGCGATCTGGACGGCCGAAGTGATGACGACGCCGAAGGACAGGTAGAACAGGAAATCCCAGAGTCTCACCCTGATGCCCTGCGCGTACGCCTCCTCCGGATGCAGAGAGATCAGCAGGAATCTGCGGCGGAAGATGAAATGAAACAGCCCGAGCAGAGCGTACAGGACCGCGGTCTTGATGATCTGCCCCGGCGTCACCCACACGATGCTGCCGGCCAGAAGATCGTGCAGATGCTCGGCGCCGTGCGGCGAGATGTCGGCCAGCAGGATCGCGGCCGCCGAGGCGGTGGCGTAGGTCAGCCCGATGATCGCCTCCTGCGGCACCCGCTCGTTCTTCGTGCGCGTCAGGGCGAAGATGACCGCCGCCAGGATGGCGAACCCCAGGGAGATGTAATACGCCCCCTCCGAGCGCGGATCGTGGCCGAGGAGGAAGGCGACCGTGGCCCCGAGCGCGGCGATCTGCGCCAGGGCGATGTCGACGAAGATCACCTTGCGGCTGATGACGTGGATGCCCAGATAGACGTGGATGCCGGTCAGGATCAGGCAGGCCAGGAACGGCAGGAACAGGGCCTGGAGCTGCTGCGCCACCCGCCTACCTCCCGCCCGCGGGCGCGCCGCCGCCCAGCGCCTTGACGATCTGATCGGTCACGTAATCGAACAGGCGGAAGTAGTCGGTCGCCTCCGGAGCCCCCCCGACCTCGATCGGCAGAGTCAGGACTTTCAGGCCGGCGCGCTCGCTCAGGTAGTCGGTGGAGCGATGCTCGACGTAGGGCCGCGTCAACAGCAGCGTGATGTCTCCCTGCTTCAGGCGCACGAGCAGATCCTCGAGGTGCTTGGCGGAGGGCTGGATGCCGGGCTTCGGCTCCACGTAGTCGACGACGCGGATCCCGAAGCGGTCGGCGAAATACGAGTAGTCCTTGTGGTAAGTCATCACGGGCTTCCCCTTCGCCGCCTGCATCTTTCCGAGCCAGCCGCCCAGGTGGGCGCGCAGCGGCGCGCCGCCGATGTTGGTCGTGTCGAGGAAAGCGTCGAGCGTCCCCGCCATCGCCTCCCGGGACAGCTTCGCTCCGCCCGCGAGATTCACCAGTTCCTTTCCGAACAGGGCCTCATGCAGCTGGCGGACGAAGTTCTTGCGTCCCTCCTCGTACGCCTGCGCCGAGGTCGGGTCGACGCGTTTGAGGGCCTCGGTGATCGTCCCGGCGACGATCTCGGCGTTGAGCGGGTCGGTCAGGTAGTGCGGATTGCCGTACGGGTGCACGTCCCCCTCCGTGCGGCTCAGGCTGGACGGCACCTCTACCACGTGGACGCCGGTCGAGCCGTCGATGTATCCGGGGCCGCCGGGCATGATGCGGGCGGTCCGCGCCCCCTGCGTCAAGGGAGGGATCCAGCCAATCTCCAGATCGAGGCCGTTCACCAGAAACAGGTCGGCCTTGCGGAGCTTGACGATATAGCTCGGCTTCGGATCGACGAAGTGGGCGTCCTGGGTGCCGCTGGCGATGACCATCAGATCGATCTTGTCGCCGGCGATGGCCGAGGCGATGGAGCCCAGATTCGGGAGACTGGCCACCACTCTGACCTTTTCCTGGGCGGCCATCGTTCCGGGATCGAGAGCCGCCCAGGCGAGCGCTCCCAGCAGGCCGGATATCAGCGGACGGATGATCTGTCTCATGGGTGCCTCAGTATTTGTGGGCGCCGTGCGCGCCGATGACCGGGATCCATTCGAAGAAGAGCTGGCTGTCGTCGTTCTCGCCGTCGAACCGGAGAGCCGCCTCGTCGTTGCGACTGGTGCGCTTGTACTGGAAGCGGATCTCCTGGAACTCCGACGGCTGGTATCGGACGACGGCGCTCCAGGCCTGCTCGCGCGCCGACTCGCTGTCCGGGAAGCCGGACAGGTCATAGCGCGCGCCGGCGCGCCAGCGTTTGGCGAACTGACCTTCGAGGTAGCTGTAACCTCCTTTGGCCGAGACGACGTCCGGCTGGAGAGCGGGGCCGGCCGTCAGGACCTCCACATCACGGCGGCTCCGGAGCGCCTCCGTCTGCCAGAGGAACGACCTGTAGACGTTCAGCTGCACCGGCTTCCACTTGTAGGTCACGTCGATCCCGTTGACGCGGGAATCGAGCTCGTCGCCCGGCTCGAGCCCCGAACAGGCGGCGCCGCAGGCCGCGAGATCCGAGAGAAGCGTCTCGGAGGCGCCGGTCCATCCGGCCGACGCCGTCACTCCGAACTCCAGCGTGCTGTTGGGGCTGGTGTTAAGAAACCAGGTCAGATGCTCGAGCCAGGTCAGATTGCGCCGATCGCTGTTGAACGAGGGCCCTTCGAGCGCAGTCCCGACCTCGGTGATGGCGTCGATGTACTGATCCCACGGGTTCGGTATCAGCACGCTCAGCGACAGTCCGTCGTTCGTCAGGCTCTCTTCGCCGAAGAAGTTGGTCAGAGCGTCCGGTCGGTCCACCGTGAAGAAGGCGTGATTGTGCAGCGTGTTCCACTTGCCGAAGGCGCTCTTGAAGCGTCCCCCCTTGAGCTGCAGAGGCCCTGGGAGCGCCAGGGTGGTGATGGCTCCCTCCTCGACCTCCGGAGTCTCGCCTGCAGGGAAGGAGAGAAACAGGTCGACGCGGGTGAACGGATCGACCGCCGACTGGAGGGCGACCTCGGCCTCGCTCAGATCGAATCCGTTCGTGTCGCTCTCGTGGCTGAGAGATGTCGTGCCCGTCGCCTGCAGCACCGCGCTGATCGCCGGGTTCATCAGGCTCTGCGCCTTGGTCGGAGCCGCTGCGGCCGGCGCCTGCGGACTCGGCGGAGTCGGGGGAACGGGGGACGGGGCCCCGGGGGCCGCCGCCTCCGCGCTCGCGCCCGCCCCCGCCTCGGGAAGGAGCCCGGCCCTCAACTGGTCCCTCAAAACCTGGATCTGCCGGCGGAGATCCCCCACCTCGCGCCGCAACGCCTCCACCTCTTCAGCCGTGGGAGGGGCCGACGAAGCGGCCTGCGCAGCCGGCGGCGCCTGTGTCGCGCCCGCCTCCTCCGCCAGGACGTGCCTTGCGGGGAGGGCGAGGCCCAGGAGAACCGCGAAGATCTTGAACCACGAATCGGATCGCATCATTCCTCCGCCAGGGATCAAATCGGTCAAAGCCGGCAGGGCGCCGCGATTCAAGACAGCGTGGTCGAGGATCGGATGAAGCGGGCGACGCCCGAAAACCTTACAGGACCGAGGACTCCGGAGGAGCGCGCAGAGGCTTCAGGAGGCTGGATGAGTTGCTGAGCGGCGTGGGCGGAGGAAGCTGCGTGAACCCGGCCGGCTCCGGCGCAGGGAGGCCGGGGCGCCCCGGGTCGTGGGCCACCCCGGGGGAGCTGAGCGCCTTGCACGCCTGGCAGTCGCGCTGCGCCCCGCCGTGCGGAGCCGCGGCATGCAGCATCGACACGGCGAGGAGAGCCAGGAGAACCGCCGCGCACCACGGGATCCAGCCTGCCCGCAACGATGGCCGCATCAACAGTTCCTCATGCCATGAGTCAGGCATCCTACTGCACGTCCTGGGGCTTGTCAAAGATTCCGGCCTTCAGCGGGCGGGAGCGATCGGCACGACATACGGGACGCCCGATTCCGAATCCCGCACGATTCGGGCCTCGGTCTCGTACACCTGCATGATGAGCGCCGGCGTGAGAACGTCGGCGGGCGGCCCGTCCGCCGCCAGCCGGCCCCGATCGAGAAGCACCAGGCGCGAGCCATAGCGTCCCGCCAGGTTGAGGTCGTGGCTCGTGGTCACGACGGTGAGCCCCCTGTCGCGATTCAGCCGGACCAGGATCTCGTGAATCTGCAGTCGGTGCTTGAGATCCAGGAAGGCGGTGGGCTCGTCCATCAAGAGGACGCGAGGCTCCTGGGCGAGAGCGCGGGCGATGAGAGCGCGCTGCCGCTCGCCGCTGGACAGCTCCTCGAGGTGGGCGTTCTCCTGAGCGGTCAGGTCCATCTCGCGCAGGGCGGCGCGGGCCGATTCGAAATCGGAGGTCCGTTCGAGCCTCCACGCCCCGAGGTGCGGCGCCCTTCCCATGAGGGCGACCTCCAGGACCGTGAAGTCGAACAGGATCCTGGCCTCCTGGAACACGACGGCCACGCTGCGGGCGCGCTCGCGCGGGGGGATGGCCCGGATCGGACGGGTCTTTAAGATGACCTCGCCTCCCTGCGGCGCGTGCACGCCGCTCAGGAGCTTAAGGAGCGTGGTCTTTCCCGACCCGTTCGGCCCGATGATCACCATGAACTCTCCCGGCTGGACGTCCAGGTTCAGCCCGTCGAACAACGGGACCGTGGCGCCTTGATGGCGGAAGAGAACGTTGCGGGCGGCCAGGATCGGCCCGGAGGCGGGTGCTGACGCCGGGCCGCCGCTGCGTGTCATTGGAAGTAGCCTCCCCCCGCGCGCCGGCGATACAGCCACAGGAAGAACGGACCGCCGCAGAGCGCCGTGACCACGCCGACGGGGATCTCGGTCGGCGCCATCACGGATCGGGACACGGTGTCGGCGGCGATCAGGAAGATGGCGCCGATGACCGCCGAGGCGGGGACCAGGAGACGGTGGTCGGGCCCGAACAGGAGGCGTGCGGCATGCGGCACGATGAGCCCGACGAAGCCGATCGGCCCGGCCACGGAGACGACGGCCGCGGTGATCAGCGACGCCAGGACGACGGTCACCACGCGGGTCCTCTCGACCGTGACGCCCAGCGACCGGGCGGCCTCCTCGCCCGCCGACATCAGATTCAGGTCGCGGCCGTGCAGGGCGAGGCCGACGACCCCCAGGAACAGCACCACGGAGAGAGCCGCGATCAGTCCGTAATCCTCGATCGGAATCGTCCCGATCATCCACAGGCGCACGCCGTGCAGGCGCGAGAACTCGACGACCGTCTCGATCAGAAGGATGAGAGCCAGGTAGACGGTGTTCATGATGACGCCGATCAGAAGCATCGGATGGGAGACGGGCCGGCCGCGGGCGCTCGACAGGAGGAACAGGATCGCCACGGTGGCGATCGCCCCCAGGAAGGCGGCCGTCTCCCGCACCGGCAGGATCGGCGCGATGGCGGACAGGCCCAGGGCGGTCGCCGCGAAGGCGCCCAGCGCGGCGCCCCCCGAAACGCCGAGGATGTAGGGGTCGGCCAGGGGATTGCGCAGCACGGCCTGGAACACGGCGCCGGATGCGCCGAGCGCCGCTCCTGCCAGCGCGGCCATCAGGATGCGCGGCAGGCGCACGCGCAGGATCATCGCCCGCGCCGTCTCCTCGTCGACCGACAGCCGCACCAGATCGAGCAGCGTGTAGCGGCTGCTTCCGATGCTGGCGCAGATCGCGACGGAGAGCAAAAGCGCCAATAGGAGAGCGCCGATCGACACCGCCAGGCGCCGGCCCGTGAGGGGCGGCATCAGGTGCTTAGGTCGGAGCGGATCTTGAACAGGCGCATGATGTCGCGACGGCTCAGGATGCCGGCGATGCGCCCGCCCGCGACCACGGGCAGGCGGCCGACGTCGCCGCGCATCATGATCTCCAGGGCCGTCGCGCAGTCGTCATCCGGATCGAGCGGACGCAGCCGGGCGGCCGGCGTCATCACCTGGCGCACGGGAGTTCGGGACCACTCCTCCCGCGGCACTCCCTTGAGCTGATCGAGGGACACCATGCCGGCGAACTGCTCTTCGGATCCCGAGGTGACCGGAAAGCTGCCACGGGGATGGCGGAAGAAAAAGTCGTGGGCCAGCTCTTCGAGACTGGCATGCTCCGGCACGGCGACCACCGGCTGCGTCATGACCTGGCGCACGCGGTAGCCCGAAAGAGTGTCCCTGAGAAGCAGGACCTCGAACGACGCCGAGGCCGCCTGGTTCAGAAAGATCCCGATGACCATCAGCCAGAGACCGCCGAGGTTGTGGTTCTTCACAAGCTGCCAGAGCCCCAGACCCATCAGGCCGAAGCCGACGATCGAGCCGGCCCGGCCCGCCGAGCGTGTCGCCGACAGCAGGTCGCCGCGGCGGGCCCACAGCCAGGCGCGCAGGATCCGCCCTCCGTCCAGAGGAAATCCAGGGAGCAGGTTGAACAGGCCAAGGGCCAGATTGATCGCGATCAGGTAGTCCGCGACCTGGCGCCCACCGGAGACGAGCGACGGCAGGCCCGTGACGGAGAGCACGTAGAAGCCGGCCGCCAGGGCGAAGCTGGTCAGGGGACCGGCGGCGGCGATGCGTATCTCGGTCCGGGGGTCGTGCGGCTCCGAAGCCATCTCCGAAACGCCGCCGAACAGGAACAGCCGTATCCGCGGCACCGGGATGCCGGCCCGCTGCGCCAGAAATGCGTGCGACAGCTCGTGCACGAGGACCGATCCGAACAGAAGCAGCGCGGCGACCACTCCCAGAATCCAGGCGTCGCGGCCGGAGATCGGCGGACTCGCCTCCGGAAAGTAGCCCGTGGCCAGGCTCCACACCACCAGGAAGAAAATGAACAACCAGCTCGGATCGATGACGATCCGGATGCCGGCGACCCGCATCACGTCGAAGCCGCGCATGCGGAAAGTCTACCCGATCGCCCGTCAGGAGAGGATGTAGCGCTCCATCGCGGGGAACACGGCGTGGCAGACGCGGCTGCGGAGGAGCGTGCTCCGGATGTACCGGAGGGTGCGGGGAACGTACGCGAGATAGTCCGGACGGCCGCGAACGGTCGCCATGTAGCCGAAGGTGCCGAGGTCTTTGATGTTGCGCTGCAGCGCCATGAGATCGAAATCACGTCGGAGCTCCTCGGGCGGCGCTTCCAGGGCGCGACCGAGATGGTCGAGCATTTCTTCGACCATCCCCGGATCGAGGTCGAGCGACGAGTCGCGCAGAAGGGAGGCGGCGTCGTACGTGTACGGGCCCATTCGGGCGTCCTGAAAGTCGATCAGACCGACCCGGCCTCGCAGGACCATCAGATTGCGCGACTGAAAGTCGCGATGACAATAGACGCGCGGCAGGCGGTCGCACTCCCCGGCGAGATCGGCGTAGAAGGCGCGCAGCATCGCTTCGTCGGCCGGGCCCGGCGACATCTTTTTCTGTCCGAGGATGAAGTGCCGGTGAAAGTGATTGAGCTCGAACAGGAAACGCTCGCGGTCGAGCGCGCAGGTGGCGGCGAAGTCCCGAGGCCGCAACGCGGCCGCTCCCTTCCTTTGCAGAAGAATGATGAGATCGCAGGCCTGCCGGTACAACCTGGAAGCCTCGCCTTTACGCCGACCGGGCCCGGCGTTCGAAAGATGCTTCTGGAGGGTGACGTCCCCCAGGTCCTCCATCAGGACCAGTCCGTGGGCCGGATCGGAGGCCAGGATGCCGGGGACGGGCGCGCCGATCGATTCCAGGATGCGATGGTTGCTGAACAGGGGTGCGTCCGGGGCGAGCGGCTCGGGGTGAACGACCAGGACGGCGGCCACCTTCCCGGCCGTGGCCCTGTAAAATCTTCGCGTGGACGCGTCCCCGGCAATCTCGATCAAACGAGCGGGGGAGCCGAGCGTCCTCTCGAGAAATGCGAGGACGGGAGGGTCGATCAGGACGGACACCTGATCAGGGCTCGTGGCCATAGGGGTGGATCACAGGTTGATCATCCAGCAACTGCCAAGGCGCTCCATCTTGTGTTTCTTGCCCTGGAATCCCTCGGCGCGCAGGAAGATCTTGCCGGTGAGCGTGACGCCGGGCGGGACATAAACACCTGAGGTCACGATGCATTCCGACAGCTTGGAGCCGTCGCCGATCCTGGCGCCATCCCAGACGATCGTGGAGCGCAGGGAGCATCCCTTCCCGACATTGACCTGCCGGCCGATCACGACTCCACCCAGAAGCGAGCTGCCCGCCGCGATGCTTGCTCCACGACTCATGTAGAGGGGCGGCTCGATGGCGACATCCTTCGGAATGGCGACCCGGTCCAGATAGATCCCTTCCGTGCTCTGCAGGGGGCCCAGGGAAGGGTCCTTGCCGGCACGCATGACGGCGAGCGTTCCTTCCAGATACAGCCGGGGATTCCCAATTTCTCTCCAGAGGCCGGTGTGCAGATATCCCCTGATGACCCTGTCGGCGCTGATCAGCTTGGGATAGATATCGCTGTTGATCTCGGATTTCCCGGCCGGGATATGGGTGAAGATCTCCGGTTCAAAAACATGGATGCCGGCGAAGAAGAATCGTCCCATTCCCGGATCGGAGGAGCCTTCGGGCTTGCCGGCGACGCGCACGATCCGTTGTCGCCCGTCCATCTCAACGGTGCCGTAATCGGCCTTGGGATCCTGGTGCAGGAGGACCATGGTGGCCAGAGCTCCCGACTCGCTGTGCTGCTTGACGACCGATGTCAGGTCGCAGTCGCTGACACTGTCGCTGTTCACCATGAGGAAGGGGCCCGATCCATTCAGCAGGGGCTCCGCCTTCTTGAGCCCTCCTGCCGTCCCCATGATGATCGGCTCCTCGGAATAGTGCACCTTGAGCCCGTGCTTACGCCCGTCCCCGACCAGGCCTCGGATCGTTTCCGGCTGGTAGTGCAGGTTGATCACGGCCTCCGTCACTCCGTGGCGGGCGAGATGCTCGAGGGTATGGGCGATGAGAGGGCGATTGATCAGAGGCAACGAAGGCTTGGCGCGCTCTTCGGTGAGCGGCCACATCCTCTCACCCAGGCCGGCAGCCAGGACCATCGCCTTCATAATGCTATTACACCATTCGTCGGCGGCGCGACATCGCTTGAAAGCCGCGCAGGACGGGCCTGTGGAAAATTCGGGTATGGAGAATTGCGCTGATCAGGGACGGGGTGTCCATGCGATAAGAACAAATCATCACCTGAGAGAATGTCCGAGTTGCACAAACAAATTCCATATCGGCATGATCAGGGATCCTCGAACATCATGTCTTTCAGAGGCAGGCCACGAACCTTGAGGTATTCCTGATAGAGGGCCAGATAACTCTTGGCGATGTAGTCCGATGCTTTATACCCAAGGCGTGTGGCGACCTCGTCGATCAGGGGTTTCGACCCTTCCAGCTCGAGAAAGACGCCGATGGGAGTCTCGTCCACGGTGATGATGAGACCCGAGTACCGGTAGACCGCGCGGTATTTCTGATAGCGAAACAGAGGCCGCATGCCCAGTCGGGACAGAATGGCCGCGGTCGTCTCGCCGGATGAGAGGACGACCTCCAGCTCATCCCGCACCTTGGCACCCCCCTCGACTCTCGGCGCTTCCTTATAGGTGAGGGTCGACTCCCGTTTCATGACGCGCACGCGCAGCATCGACTGATTCACCTTCAGGGAGAAGTTCGGAAAATCGTAGAGCTGGTTGTCCTCGAGCTCCCGAGGATGCACCTCGGCCGCCCCGATCTGCCGGAGAAGGGCCGGAACCTTCGCCGGATCCTCCACCCGCAGCTTCACCTCGACTTCGGTCTTCTTCATCGATGCTCCACGCGGCGTCCTCGTACCTTATCATAGGCATCCTCATGGGAAAGACCACCAAGGCGACGCTCGTGTTCCTGGGTTTCTTCATCGCGGTCGTGATCTATCTCAGCGCGCGCGCCGCCCACCACACCTGCCGGGTCTGCGTCACCTACGGCGGTCGGACGATCTGCCGCACCGCCGCCTCCGGGACCGTCAAGGCGGCGATCGAGAGTGCGGTCACCAGCGCCTGCAGCGGCCTCGCCTCGGGCATGACCGAGTCGATCCGATGCGAGAACACACCTCCCGACAGCACCGAATGCTCGGAGAATTGAGCCTGGGAGAAGCGGGGTCCGGCGGCCGGGTCAGCGGGCCGCGGCCAGGGAGCGCTGATCCAGGTGCGTCCTGTTGCGGCCGGCCCCCTTGGCGCGATACAGCGCGTCGTCGGCGGCCTTGATCAGATCCTCCGGGAGAAGGATCCGCTCGTTCAATGGGAAGGTGGCGACGCCGGCGGAGACGGTCACGCGGATGATCGCCTCCGGGGCGTCGGTGCCATGGAAGCGGTGCGCCTCGGTCACCCGCCGAATCCGCTCGGCGAGGCGCTGGCCGTGCACGGCGGTCGTCTGCGGGAGGAGCGCGACGAACTCCTCCCCGCCGTAGCGCGCGATGATGTCGGTCTCGCGCGACGATCGGACCATGATCGCGCCGAACTCCCTGAGCGCGGTGTCGCCCGCCGGGTGGCCGAAGCGGTCGTTCACCTCCTTGAAATGGTCGATGTCGAACATCGCCAGGGTCAGGCGATTGCCGTAGCGTCGCGCCCGCTTGAACTCCTCCGTGAGCCGTTCCATGAAGTAACGATAGTTGTACAGGCCGGTCTTCTCGTCGAACTGGATGAGGCGGGCCATCCTTTCGTTGGCCCGGCGCAGCTCCTCGTTCGCCAGCTCCAGGGCGCGGAACACCTCGCGCTTCTTCAGCATGGTGCGCACGCGCGTCTCGACCTCCTCGTACTGGAACGGCTTCATGATGAGGTCGTCCGCCCCGGAGTCATCGAAGATGGCGGCGCGCTGCGTGTCCTCGCGCCCGGTGAGCACGATGACGGGGACGGTGGGGTCGCCGCGCTTGAGCTCGCGCGCCACGCTCAGGCCGTCGACTTCGGGCATCACCTTGTCGACGAGGACCAGATCGGGGGGATCCTGGCGGGCGATGTCGAGGGCTTCCCGACCGTCGCGGGCGCAGCGCACGTAATAATCCTGGGCCGACAACCATTCGCGCAGCAGGCCGAGGTTGTCTTCCCGGTCGTCGGCGATCAGGATCTTGTAATGATTGTCGTCGGACATCTCAGTCCATCTGCTTCCTCAGAAACGTCGGCACGTCGAGCTCGTCCTGGAGCGAAGCGTATCCCAGGCCGGCCGGGGCCTCGGCGGCGCGGCCCGTCTGCGGCGCCGGAGCGCGGCGCAGGAAGGTGGGCGAATCGAGGTCGCGCGCCGGGCGGGCCTGCGGCAGGTCGGCGGGCGTGGGCCTCGGGACGAAGCTGCGCTGCGCCGCGGCGGCGGCCGCGACGTGGGCCTCGGCCATCTGCTTGTTGTCGCGGTTGAAGCCGGTGGCGATGACGGTGATCTTCACCTCCTCGGTCATCGCCTTGTCGATGACCGTGCCGAAGATGATGTTGGCCTCGGGATCGGCCGTGCGCTGAACGAGACTGGAGGCTTCGGCTACCTCGTGCAGGGTCATGTCGGTGCCGCCGGTGATGTTGATCAGGATGCCGCGCGCTCCGTCGATGGTGGCGTCCTCCAGGAGAGGCGAGGAGATCGCGCGCTGGGCCGCTTCGATGGCGCGGTTCGGGCCGGAGGCCACCCCCGTCCCCATCAGCGCCATCCCCATGCCGCTCATGATCGTCTTGACGTCGGCGAAGTCGAGGTTGATCTCGCCCGGAATGGTGATGAGGTCCGAGATGCCCTGGACCGCCTGGCGCAGGACGTCGTCGGCGAACAGAAACGCCGCGCCGAGCGGCATCGCCTTGTCGACGGAATTCAGGAGCTTCTCGTTCGGAATGCAGATCACCGTATCCACCGCGTCATGCAGCTCCCGGAGACCCTGCTCGGCCTGATCGCGTCTCTTCTTCCCTTCGAAGCCGAACGGCTTGGTGACCACGGCGACGACGAGGGCGCCGAGCTCCGACGCGAGGCTGGCGATGATCGGCACAGCCCCGGTGCCCGTGCCTCCGCCGAGGCCGGAGGTGATGAACACCATGTCGGCCCCCTGCAGAGCCTCGATGATCTTCTCGGAATCCTCGAGCGCCGCCTGGCGCCCGATGTCGGGGTTGCTGCCGGCGCCCAGCCCCTTGGTCAGCTTGGCGCCGATCTGGAGCTTCAGCGGCGCCCTCGACCCTTTGAGGGCCTGACAATCGGTGTTGGCCACCATGAACTCCACGCCCTGCAGGTTGGTGGAGATCATGCGGTTCACGGCGTTGCTGCCGCCGCCGCCCACGCCGATGACTTTGATGTTGGCGCCGACCGCCTTGTTCTCGTCGAAAGACAGCCTCAGGGCGGCCTTCGGGTCCTTGTCGTCCATCAGGATCATGCGCTTCTCCTCTAGAAAAGTTCGCTCAGCCAGCCTTTCACCATGT
>DATFVU010000234.1:0-4521 GCA_035260145.1 Candidatus Polarisedimenticolia bacterium
GGGCGGGCGGTCCCCCTGTCGCGCACCTGCCGTGAGGCGATCGAGGAGCTGCGCGCCTGGGCCAGGGGGCGCACCGTCCCGGCCGCCACCGATCCCTCCCGCCCGGCCAGCAGCGCGGCCTAGACCGGAGGCCAGATCCTCATCAGGCGGCCCCCCCAGCCCAGGACCGCCAGCGACCCGCCCATCCCCAGCGCCAGGGCCAGGAGCCGCGCGCGCGCCTTCACGGCCAGGCTCCGGTCCGCCGCTGCCTCCGCGGCGAGCCAGGGCAAGGCGGCGACCAGAACGATGAACGCGAGCCAGCCGGCCGGGTGCATGCGCAGGCTTTCGGACCAGTCGCCGCGCACGAACAGGCAGACCGAGCGCGTCAGTCCGCACGTCAGGCAGGGGATCCCCGTCATCCGGTGGAACAGGCAGACGTCGAACGGAAGCGGTCGCACGGGAGGCAAGAGGAGGGATGCCGCCAACAAGGCGCCGGTCACGGCCGCTCCGACGCTCCGCTGAGCCCTGTGCGGACTCACGCGGCGACCGCGGGCGCCGCCCCCTTCTTCGCCTGCAGGAATCTGTAGGCCAGGCCGAGGGCCGTGACGCAGACCGGCACGGCAACGAACACGCCGAGACAGAAGGCAAGCAGCCCGAGCAACAGGATCGGGATGAACGCCAGGCAGAGCAGGAACAGGCGCCAGCGGTAGCCCTCGGTGAGCCGGGCGCTCTCGCGCATCGCTTCCCAGAACCCGAGGCTGGTCTCCCCGATGACCGCGTAGGTGAAGATCCACATGATCGCCAGGATAATCCCCGGGACGATCAGGCATAGCCCCAGAACGATCAGGACGGTCGAGATCAGGTACGCCAGAAAGGCGTCTCCGAAGCGATCGAACCCCTGGAACATCATCACGATGTCCGGCTTGCGCCCGCCGATCATGCCGAGCACGGTGCGCCAGATGCCGACCATGATGGCCCCGCCGATGACGAATTGGATGCAGTTGCCCGAAAAGGGGACCGCGACGTTGGGACCGCCGAAGATCAGCGCCTGGATGAAGAACATCGCGAAGAGAATGAGCCAGTGCGGCTTCATGATGTCCCAGGCCATGCCGATGAACTCCCAGACTCGGAACTCGGCCGGCAGGGACACGGCCGACGGGAGAGGCTGGGTCGGCGGGGGTTGGCCGGGCGCCGATGCGGTCATGTCCTTGGGCGGGAAGAGGTCGGCCAGCTCCGGCATCTTGCCGGCGTACGCGACACCGGCACCCGCCTTCTTGATGTGCGTGCCGTGCACCACGCGCCCCTCGCGCACCCATTGGCGGAGGGTCTCCAGATCGGCGGGACCGTACTCCTTCCCGTCGGCGGCGACGACGAAGTACTGCTCGGCGGCGCTCATTCGAAACGCAGCGGCAGGATTTTGGACACTCCGGGCTCCTCCATGGTGACGCCGTACAGCAGGTCGGCCGCCTCCATGCTCTTGCGGTTGTGGGTGATCAGGATCAGCTGCGTATCGCTTCGCATCTCCTGAAGGAGCCGCGTGAAGCGCTCGACGTTCGCCTCGTCGAGCGGCGCGTCCACCTCGTCCAGAATGCAGAACGGCGACGGGCGGTAGCGGAACAGAGAGACCAGGAGCGCCACCGCCGTAAGCGCCTTCTCGCCTCCCGACAGGAGTGCTATCTTCTGCATCCTCTTGCCGGGCGGCTGCGCGGCGACCTCGACTCCCGCCTCCAGAACGTCCTCCTCGTCCTCGGCGAGACGCACTTCGGCCCGGCCCCCGCCGAAAAGCGTCCTGAAGCATTCCTGGAAGTGTCCCTGGATCGCCTCGAAGGCGCTCTTGAAGCGCTCACGCGCCTCGCGGTTGATCGTCTTGATCGTCTCCTTCAACGAGGCGGTCGCCTCGTCCAGGTCGCGCTTCTGCGTGGTCAGGAAGGAGAAGCGCTCCTCGAGGTCCGCCTGCTGCTCGACCGCCATTAGATTCACGGGGCCGATCGTTTCGATGTCGGAGCGGAGGCGCTGCACTTCGGCTTCGCGCTCGGGGATCCCGACGCCGTCGTCGGCCGGCGCCGCAGAGTCGCGCAGGGCTTCGATCGTCGTGCCCAGCTCGTCGCGGCAGGTCCGCGCCAGGTGCTCGAGGTCGGCCTCGAGGCGCGCCCGCTGCAGCTCGTGCTGCTGCGCGCGCTCGCGCAGCGCGGACTGCGCCACACGCCCGTCCTTGACCGCCTGCTCGCGCGCGTGCAGCAGGCCGCGCTCGTAGGCCAGGCCGGCGTGTGCGGTCTCGTCCCGAGCCGCCGCCTCGGCCCTCGCCTGCAGGGCCGTTTGAAGCTGCGCTTCGAGGTCTCCCTCCTGCGCCCGTATCTGCGAGACGCGCGCCGCCCACTCATCCCGCTCAAAGGCGCGCCGCGACAGGGTCCCCGACAGGTCGCTTATCGACTCGCCGAGCCCGGCGGTCTCGCGCTCCAGAGAGTCCCGGCGCTGCTCGTCGGCGGCCCGGACCGCGAGCCCCTCGGCCGATTCGCGGCGGGCCCGATCCAGACTGTCCCTCGAGAGCGCCAGCTCGGCGCCGAGCGCCTGGATCGACGCCTCGTCCGCGCGGCGCCCGGACTCGGCCGCTTCCAGATCGGCGGTGCGCGCCGCCATGTCCCGATCGAAGGCCTCGATGTCACGCTCGAGCCTGGCCTGCTCGGATCGAAAGAGCGTCTCCGCCCGATCGATCCGGTCCAGCTCCTCCCGGCCCTTCTGCAGCCTGAGATCGATCTCGAACGACCCGCGCGCCAACGCCTGGACATCGGCGGAGGCGGCCTGGAGCTCCTCCTGCGCCCGGGTGAGATCCTCGCGCAATCGCGGCATCGCCTCTTCGGATTCCCGAAGCACCGCCGCCGCCTCCGACGCGCGGACGGCCAGCTCCTCACGCTCGGCGCGGCGCTGCAGGAGCCAGTGGGACAGCGCGCGTCCGTCCCCTCCCGTGACGCTGCCATCGCGGTCGACGATATCCCCCTGCCGGGTCACGTACGCGAGGTCGGGACGGGAGGCGTGCCGACGGAGCGCCTCGGCGAGATCGTCGACCAGGATCGTGCGCGACAGGATTCGGGCGATCGGGCCGGCCGCAGCGCCACCGATGGCGCGGGACAGAGATTCGAGGCCGTCCGCGGAGGGGTCGCGCGAGTCCTCGCCCGGGAGCGCCGACCCGGACGACGCGGTCTCGGTCACGAACGACACGCGACCGCGCCCGGAAGCGCGCAGATAGTCGACCGCGCGGATCACCTCGTCCGGGCCATCCACGACCACGGCCTCCAGCAGATCGCGGAGCGTCGCCTCGGCGGCCTTGCTCAGACCGGGGGGCACGTCGAGACGATCTCCAACGACGCCGCGGGGCGAAACTCCGGCGGCCCCCTTGAGGACGTCCCCCGCCCCTTCCGAGAATCCGGCATGCTGCCGCTCCATCTCCAGAAGGGCGGCCAGCCGCTCCGATAAGACCGCCCCGCGTCCCTTCGATTCCTCGGCCCTCCTCTCGGCGGCGGCGATCCGTTCGCTCGCCGCGCGCTCCGCCTCGAGGGCCGCCTGGTGCCGGGCGCCCGCTCCTTCCGCCCGCACGCTCCCCTCTGCGACCTCGCCCTCGAGCGCTGTCAGCTCGGCGCCTCGAAGCCGTCGGCTCTCCCGCAGATCCTCCCGCTCAAGCGCGACTTTGGCGAGGGAGGCTCGAGCGGCTCGCGCCTGCTCCTCGAGGGAGCCCTTGACCCTCATGATGGCGGCGCCCTGCTCGATGCGCTCCAGAAGCGCCCGGCGTGCCCGCTCCAGTTCCCCCTCCAGACGGCCGATCGCGTCGGCCTGACCCGAGTCGTCGGCCTGGGCGGACGGCGGTTCGGCGGCGGCCGGCCGCAGCCGCTCCCGGACATCCGAGAGAGCGCGGTTTGCGTCGGCGAGGCGACCCTCCAGCTCGGCCAGCCGCGGCCGCAGGGATTCCAGCTCCGCGTCGCTCTGGGCCAGGCGCAGGTCGAGCTCCTGCACCTGTTCCCGCCCCGCCCGCAGGCGTTCCTTGAGCCGATCAACCTCCAAATCCAATGCGTGAATCTCCTCGCGCCGCGCGCGGGAGGCGTCCTCCCCCGAATCGAGCCGCAGCCGTAGTTGCTCGAGGTTCGCCTCGTCCCCCGAGAGCGAGGCGGCCGCCGCCAGCTCCTGGGCGCGCAGAGTCCGCAGGGTTTCCTCCGTCCGCACCCCCTCCTCGTCCGACGCCTTCAGGCGCTGGCGGGCCAGGATCAACCGACTGTCGCGCAGGTCGTCAACCAGTCGCTGGTAGCGGCGGGCCTTGGCCGCCTGCCGCCGGAGCGCGTGGATCTGCTTTTCGACCTCGGCGACGATGTCGTTGATGCGCAGCAGGTTCGCCTGCGCCGCTTCGAGCTTCAGCTCGGCCTGCCTGCGCTTCGAGCGGTACCCGTGTATCCCGGCCGCCTCCTCGAACATGGCGCGACGATCCTTGGGCCGCGCCGTCAGGACCTGGTCGATCTTTCCCTGCTCGATGGTCGAGTACAGGCGCGAGCCGATGTC
>DATFVU010000235.1:0-4515 GCA_035260145.1 Candidatus Polarisedimenticolia bacterium
CCTGGATTCCGGCCCGGCGCGCGGCCCTCGTCGATCCGATCGTCGCGCTCCGCGAAGAATAGATCGCCGACGGGACGTCGTCGCCGACGCGGCTCCTAGACCGCGCGCCGCACGGCCCGCAGCGGCGCATTCTTCGGCGCCGGCGGCAGCAGCGGCACCACGGAGCCGCGAGCCGGGGGCCTCGCGAAGGTTTGGTATCTCCCGTTCTTCGAATCGCGATGCCACACCAGGCGTGCGGCCTCGTCGATGACCGGCAGGAGTCCGCCGGACATCCGGCGGTAGCTGCCGCACAGGGCGTTGAGGACCGGCAGGTCCGGCTCGACCCGGCCGGCCCTCTTCGCTCGCCTTCGCTGGAGAAGAACGTCGATTTTCGCGTTGAACCCGGCAACCGTCGCGCGTGCTCTCGATGCGATTCCGGTCATGCGGAGTCCCTCCAGATGATCCGTCCGATTTAGCGAGGCGCGCAGGGTAACGGAGGAGATCGGGTCGGTCAATACGTTAAACCCCTGAAAGCGATTGAGGTGTTTACCTGAGACGGGGGAGGTGGCGCGCGCGGGGCCTTCCGGCGGAGTCTCTCGCGCGTCAGTTGAACGTTTCGCGCGCGTTGAAGTGCGATTCCTTCGCCAGTCGCTTGAGCAGATCCAGCTCCTTCTCGGTCGGTTTCGGAGGCACCACGATCTTCAGACGCACGTACTGATCCCCCTGCCCGCCCCCCGGACGCGACAGTCCCCTCCCCTTCAGGCGCAGGGTCTTGTCCGCGGGGCTGTTCGCGGGGATGCGCATCTCGACCGGGCCGTCGAGCGTCGGCACCTGGATCTTTCCGCCGAGGACCGCCTCCCAGGGAGCGATCGGCAGATCCAGATCGATGTCGCTACCGTCCCTCAGGCGGAACAGAGGGTGCCGCACGATCTGGACGCGCAGGTAGAGATCGCCGCGGGAGCCGCCGCCGATACCCGGGCCGCCCTTACCCGGCACTCGGATCACCGACCGGTCCTGCACGCCGCGCGGGATGTTGACGGTGAAGCTCTCGACGCCCTCCTCCGACGGGATCCGCACCGCCCGGCGCGTGCCCTTGTGCGCCTCCTCCATCGTGACCGCGACCTCCGACTCGACGTCGCCGCCCCTCCGGGAGGTCGAGAATCCGGGGCCGCGGGGCGCGCCGGGCCCGCCGCGCGCGCCGAACCCCCCGCCCCCGAACAGCATGTCGAAGAAATCGCTGAACCCGCCGGCCCGCCCGCCGCCCGAGAACAGATCCCCCAGGTCCCCCAGGTCGCCGACATGCACGCGGTACCCTTCCTGGCCGGGGGGCGGCGTGAAGTCCATTCCGGACTTCCAGTTCGCCCCCAGCGCGTCGTAGCGCTTGCGCTTCTCCGGGTCGGAGAGGACCTCGTACGCCTCGTTGATCTCCTTGAAGCGCTCCTCCGCCGTCTTGTTGCCGGGATTGAAGTCGGGGTGGAATTTGCGGGCCAGCTTCCGGTAGGCCTTCTTCACCTGATCCGGGCCGGCCTCGCGCGGCACGTCGAGCGTTTCATAGTAGTCGCGAAATTTGACCGGCATCCCCGCGCGCTACCCTCTCGCCGCGCCCATCTCGCTCGCGACCTGGCCCTTCTTCGCGTTGAAGACGAGCTTCTGTGAGGTGCTTTCGTAATCGACCTGCACCTTCTGGCCTTCGCGCACCTTCCCCTCCAGGATCAGGAAGCCGAGCGGTGTCTCCACGTGCTTCTGGATCGCTCTCTTCAAGGGCCGGGCGCCGAAGACGGGATCGTAGCCGATCCGGACCAGATGCCGCTTCGCCTCCGGAGTGACCTCGATCGTCATGCGGCGATCCGCCAGGCGCGCGCGCAGGCTCGCGAGCTGGATATCGACGATCTGCATGAGGTGCTCCTCCGCGAGCGCGTGGAACACGATCACCTCGTCGACGCGGTTCAGGAACTCGGGGCGGAAAGCGCGTCGCAGCTCCTCCAGGGCCGCCTCCTTCATCTTTTCGTACTCCGTACCGCTGGTCGCGCCCCGATAGGCGAGGATCCGCTCGCTGCCGATGTTCGAGGTCATGATGACGATGGTGTTCTTGAAATCGACCGTGCGCCCCTGCCCGTCCGTCAGGCGCCCCTCGTCGAGGATCTGCAGGAAGACGTTGAACACGTCGTGGTGCGCCTTGTCGATCTCGTCGAAGAGCAACACCGAGAAGGGCCGGCGACGCACCGCCTCGGTCAGTTGTCCCCCCTCCTCGAAGCCGACGTAGCCCGGGGGCGCGCCGAGGAGACGGGCGACCGTGTGCTTCTCCTGGTATTCCGACATGTCGATCCGGATCATGGAGCGCTCGTCGTCGAACAGGACGGCCGCCAGGGCGCGAGCCAGCTCGGTCTTGCCCACGCCGGTCGGCCCCAGGAAGATGAAGCTGCCGATCGGACGGTTCGGATCCTTCAGCCCGGAGCGGGCGCGGACCACCGACTCCGCGACCGCCTGCACGGCCTCGTCCTGTCCGATGACGCGCTGGTGCAGGTCGTCGCGCAGGTGCAGGAGCTTCTTCATCTCGCCTTCGAGGAGCTTCCTGACCGGAATGCCGGTCCAGCGGCTGACGACCTCGCCGATGTCCTCCTCGTCCACCTCTTCCTTGATGAGCGGCGCCCCACCCTGCTGCCTGGCGAACTGCTCGATCTCCTTCTCGAGCTGTTTCTCGAGCTGAACCAAAGTGCCGTACTTCAGCTCGGCGGCCTTGTTCAGGTCGTATTCCCGCTCCGCCTTCTCGATGTCGAGCCTGGCCTTCTCGATCTGCTCGCGGATCGCCCTCTGCTTCTGCACGGCGGCCTGCTCGGCCTGCCACTTCGCCTTCATCGCGTCGCCCTGGGCCCTCAGGTCGGCCAGCTCCTTCTCGAGCTTCCCCAGGCGGGCCTTCGAGGCGGCGTCGGTCTCCTTGCGCAGTGCCTCGCGCTCGATCTCGAGCTGCATCACCCGCCGCGAGATCTCGTCCAGCTCCGACGGCATGGAGTCGATCTCGGTGCGCAGCTTGGCGGCCGCCTCGTCCACCAGGTCGATCGCCTTGTCGGGGAGAAACCGGTCGCTGATGTAACGGTTGGACAGCACGGCGGCCGCAACCAAAGCGCTGTCCTTGATGCGCACGCCGTGGTGCACCTCGTATCTCTCCCTGAGGCCGCGCAGGATCGAGATGGTGTCCTCGACGGAGGGCTGATCGACGAGCACCGTCTGGAATCGTCGCTCCAGAGCCGCGTCCTTCTCGATGTGCCTGCGATACTCGTCCAGCGTGGTGGCTCCGATGCAGTGCAGCTCGCCGCGCGCCAGCATCGGCTTGAGGGGGTTGCCGGCGTCCATCGCCCCCTCGACCTTCCCCGCCCCGACGACGTTGTGCAGCTCGTCGATGAACAGGATGATCCGTCCCTCCGACTCCTGCACCTCTTTGAGGACCGCCTTGAGGCGCTCCTCGAACTCGCCGCGGTACTTGGCGCCGGCGATCAGCGCCCCCATGTCGAGCGACACGATGCGCTTGTCCTTCAGCCCCTCGGGGACGTCGCCGCGCACGATGCGCTGCGCCAGCCCCTCCACGATCGCCGTCTTGCCGACCCCGGGCTCGCCGATCAGGACCGGGTTGTTCTTGGTGCGGCGCGACAGCACCTGGATGACGCGCCGGATCTCGTTGTCGCGTCCGATCACTGGATCCAGCTTGTTCTGCCGGGCGGCCTCGGTCAGGTCGCGCCCGTAGCGCTCCAGCGACTGGTAGGTGGCCTCCGGCGTGGGGGAGGTGACGCGCTGGCTGCCGCGCACCTCCCGCAGCGCCTGCAGCAGCCTGTCGCGCGAGATCCCCGCCTGGGCCAGGAGCCGTCCCGCCGGACCCTTGTCGTCGGCGATCGCCAGAAGCGCGTGCTCGACCGAGACGTATTCGTCCTTGAGCTTCTTGGCTTCGTCTTCCGCCTGCGTGAGCACGCGGTTGAGGCGGCCGGTGACGTAGATCTGATCCGGAGGGGCGCCGGCGGGGCCGCTCACCTTGGCCACCCTGTCCAGCTCCTGATCGATTCTCGTCCTCAGAGTCTCGGCCGGGGCTCCCGCCTTCTCCAGGATCGGGCCGGCCAGCCCCCCCTCCTGGTCGAGCAGCGCGGCCAGCAGGTGCTCGACGTCCATCTGCTGGTGGCTGCGACGGATGGCGATCGACTGCGCCTGTCGCAGCGCCTCCTGCATCTTCTCGGTCAGGCGGTTCGGATCCATGATTCACCTCGCGACGCCGTACAGGGCGCCCCCCGCGGCTCGCAACCGGTATCACACTCCGCGCTTCGGATGGACGCAACCTACACCGCGCCCGGGGGCGTGTCAACATCGTGCGCCGCGCGCGACCGATTGGAGTATCCTCGGCCCCCATCACGGAGGCGAACTCGAAATGACGAGCGATCCGCCCGGCGACATGCCCGCGGAGGAGTTCCGCGAGGAGGGCCGGCGTCTGGTGCAGTGGCTCGCGGACTACTTTCAGTGGTCGGTCGAGAATCCGGTCCTGTCGCGCGCCCGCCC
>DATFVU010000236.1:0-2034 GCA_035260145.1 Candidatus Polarisedimenticolia bacterium
GGTCCAGGGTTCGCCGCGCTGCTGCGCATCCCGGATGCGCCTGATGGCCTCCGCCCGATGCACCTCCGTGACCACCTCCCGCCTGCGCAGGCTGAATCCGGCGTCGGCGACCAGGCCCTGGTCGAGGTCTGACGTCGGGATCTCTTCCTCCTGCGCCGCCCTGGCTACGAGCTCGGCGGCTCCCCCGTACGCTTCGGCGAGGTCTTCCTCGCTGTGGCAGTCCGCCAGCCGGTCGGCTACCGCCCGCGCCAGCTTCAGTGACTTCTCGTACAGGTCCGGCCTGACGAGCACGACCGGATAGAGCCGTTCCTCGGCTCGCTGCCAGCGGCGGGCGAGATCCTCTGGCCGTTCGGACACGGGATCACGGACGGGTGGCCAGGGACATGCGAGACCCCTGGCCTGCCCCGCTCACACTGTCCAGGTGTTGATCTGGAAGGCGCCCTCGCGCCAGGCGGTGAGGGCCGAGTCCAGCACGTCGAGGGGATTGAACGGCTTCACACCGGGGATCAGGTCATCCTCACGGAAGCCATAGAGCGCCCCCATCGCGAAGCGGCACGCATAGACATTGGCGCCCTCGTTGACCAGGGTCTTGATCTGGTTGTTGATGGCGAGGTGGCCCGGAAAGGCCTCCTGGCCCACCGCCGGGTAGCCTCTGGTGCCCGACGCGAGCAGCACGCCCGGGCCGTAGAGAACGATGTGGACGTCGAAGCCCTTGCGCCTCAGCCGGGTCGCAGTCAGGAGATTCACGAGGCCGACCGAACCCTCGTAGGGGATGGTGTGGAGGAAGACGTATGCCTTCTCCCCAGGCCTGGCCTTGATGTCGTCGAAGAGCTTCTCCTCCGGGTTGTAGAGGAACTGCCCCTGCTCCGCCTTTGGGGTCTCGACTGTCTTTGGCATTCTGTATATGGTCCTCCTGAGAATCTGCGGCTGGTCTCATATCGCCGGGCCTGCCGGCGGAGAACGCTGCTTCCAGGGCCTGCGGTGACTTCCAGGCAGCGCGACGATCGCCGCCTGGCGCAGCCGCCAGGGGAGCACACTGTAGACGGGGACGAACACGCGCCGCCAGAAGAATTCGGCGGCGCCGCCGTGGCGAGCGGGCGCTGGGCGCCCCAGGTACCGCCACGCGAGCTTCTCCTGGGCGGCCTCCAGCAGATGCCGTTCCGAGTTGTGACGCAGCCACTCATTGAGCCCCACTGTCATCTCCCCAGGCTCACGAGGCAGTTCTGCGCGGCCAGCGCGATCGGCTCGTTGAGGGCGCCGATGGCCGGCGAGTACACGTTTTCCATCCAGGCGAGATCCGGAATTGTGATGCCCGTGTACACCGCCATGCCCAGGAAGTCCGCCCGCTCCTTGACGCCTTCGCCACCAACGATCTGGGCTCCGATCAGGCGCAGGGTGTCGGGCTCGGCCAGAAGCTTGACGCGAATTTTCATGGCGCCGGGAAAGTAGCGGGCCCGAGAGATGCCTTCGGCGACCCCCATCACGAAGGGGATGCCGAGCGCCGTCGCCAGCGTCTCCCCGAAGGAGACGCCACCGACCATCCACTTTCCCGCAGCCATACCCCAGGGGACGTAAACAGGGTGATAGGCGCGGTCGCCGCCGGCCGCGTTGGATCCGGCCACCTTGCCCTGCGCGTAGGCATGACTGCCGGTCAGCCCCTGGATCGGAACTCTCGTCACAGCATGAGGCAGCTCCGCGCAGTCTCCGCAGGCCCAGACGCCGGCCCGCGAGGTCGCCATCTTCTCGTCGACGATCAGGCCACCAGTCGACCCGATCGAGACCCCAGCCCGACGGGCGAGGACGTTGTTGGGCTGCTTTGGTGTGCATACCACCGCTACGTCAGCCGGGATGTCACCGTCCGAGGTCCTGACCGCCGCCACCTTGCCGTCCCCGAGGAACGCTTCGACCCTGGTTCGCAGGTGCATCTGAACACCGAGCTCAACCAGGGAGTCTTCGACCGGCTGGAGAATGTCGGGATCTCCCGCCTCGGCCAGCAGCCAGGGGTGTGGGTCGACGAAATGCGTCTCGATCTTC
>DATFVU010000237.1:0-10588 GCA_035260145.1 Candidatus Polarisedimenticolia bacterium
CGCCTCCTCGCGCGACATCCCTTCGCCGCGCAGCATGTTCACGGCGTCGATCAGGACGATGGCGTTCTTGACCACGATGCCCGCCAGCATCACCGCCCCGATCATCGCGACCACGTTGACCGAGTGGCCGGTGACGACCAAAGCCAGGACGGCGCCGATCACGCCGAGGGGGACCGTGAACATGACCACGAACGGGTGCAGGAGCGATTCGAACTCGCAGGCCATGACCAGGTAGACGAGGAAGATGGCCAGCGCCAGGGCCAGCTTCAGCGACTGGAACGAGCGCTGCATCTCGTCCTCCTGGCCGCTCAGACCGGCGACCACCCCGGCCGGAAGGGTCTGCCGCGCGATGACGGCCCGCACGTCGGCGGCCACCGCCCCCATGTCGCGCCCCGAGATGTCGCCGGAGATGACCGCGGCCCGCTTCTGCGCCACGCGCCTTATCTCGCTCGGCCCCTCCGCCAGCTTCACGTCGGCGACCGATTTGAGGAAGATCGGCACGCCGTCGCGCTGTGCGATGATCATGCCGCTGACGTCGTCCACCGACGCGCGGCCGACATCGACCGAGCGCACCAGGATATTGATCTCGCGATCCCCTTCCAGGAAGCGCGTCGCCACCTCCCCCTGCACCTTGTTGCGCACGGTCGTGGCCACCTGGAACAGGTCGAGCCCGAGCTTGGAGAGCTGCTCGCGGTTGAAGGTGAGCTGCAGCTCGGGGTTGCCCACCTCCATCGACGACTTCACGTCGACCAGCCCCGGGACCTTCGCGATCTCCTGCTTCAGGGCGGCCGCGGACACTCCCAGATCCGTCAGGCTGTCGCCGTAGATCTCCACCTCGATCGGCGTGCGGAAGGTGAAATACGAGGGGCGCTCGAACTTGTAGCGCGCGATCCGGGAGGACTCCAGCCGCGAGCGCAGGATCGCCGCCACGGCCTCCTCGTCTTTGCGCCCCAGCCCCTTCTTGAGGCGAATCTGGATGCGGGCCGCGTTCTCCCCCTCGCTGCCCGTCCGGGAGAGCGACAGGCCGGCTCCGCCGATGATGCAGGAGACCGCAGCCACCCGGGGATCGTCCTTGATCGCCGTCTGGATGTCCTGCACGAAGCGGTCGGTCGACTCCAGCGGCGTGCCCTCCGGCAGCTCGACCAGGAAGCTGAACTCCCCCTGCGAGAACGACGGGATGAGATCGATCCCGAGCCCCTGCGCGAGGGCCAGGGAGCCGAGGAAGGCGAGAAGGGCCGTGGCCAGGACCGTCCCCGGCGCGCGCAGCGCCCAGCGAAGCACGACCGGGTAGGACTTCATGATCGAGTCCAGGCCGCGATCGAACGTGTAGGTGATCGGACGCGTCACACGGGCCAGGAACGATGAGGCGAGACCGAGCCCGCGGCGGACGGCGCGCAGGCCGACGCCGGGGCCGGTCACGAGCGACGCGTGCAGGACACGCTTGACGCCCGAAGCGCCCCCACCCGGAGCCGCGGAAGCCGGAAGCACGGGCGGCCGCGCGGCCCCCATGATCGCGGTGACCATCGGGATGATGGTGAGCGACACCACCAGGGAGGCGAGGAGCGAGAACGACACCGTCAGGGCCTGGTCGCGGAACAGCTGCGCCGCGATCCCCTGGACGAACACCACCGGCACGAACACGGCGATGGTCGTGAGCGTCGACGCGACCACCGCCCGGCCGACCTCGGAGGCGCCCCGCTGCGCCGCCACCGCCCCCGATTCCCCCCGCTCGCGTCTCTTGAAGATCGCCTCCAGGACGACGATCGAGTCGTCCACCAGCATGCCGACTCCGAGCGCCAGACCGCCCAGCGACATGACGTTCAGCGTCGTGCCGGTCTGGTACATCAGGAAGAAGGTGGCGATGATCGAGATCGGAATCGACACGCCGATGATCACCGTGCTCAACAGGTCCTTGAGGAACAGCAGGATGATCAGGATCGACAGCGCCCCTCCCTCGAGGGCGTTGATGATCACCTCGTTGATCGAGTCCTGGATGAAGCGCGACTGGTCGACTCCCGTGGTGACGGTGACGCCGGACGGCAGCTCCTTCTGGACGCGCTCGAGGCGCTTTTGCACGGACCGCGCCACCGACACGGTGTTGGCGTCCCCCTCCTTGTAGATCGCCAGCTCCACCGCCTCCTGGCCGCCGAACCGCGTGATCGCCTCGCGCTGCTTGTGACCCCGCGTCACTTCGGCTACGTCCGACATCAGGACGTTCCGCCCGTCCTTGGTGACCAGGACGGTCTTCATGATGTCGTCCAGATCCCTGAATTCGTTGCGCGAGCGCACCAGGTAGCGCGCCTCCTGTTCGTACAGGCTGCCCCCCGCCTGGTTGACGTTCTCTTTCAGGAGCTTCTGATTGACGTCGGCGATGCCGACCCCCAGAAGGGCGAGTTTCCCCTGGTCGACGCGAACCTGGATCTCCTCCTCGTACCCGCCGTTCACCTTGATCGCCGCCACCCCCTCGGTCGACTCGAGATCCTTCTTCAGCACCTCGTCGGCGACATAACGGAGCTGGTACAGATTCGTGCCGCCGGTCAGGTACAGGCGCAGGATCGGATCGTTGTTCGGATCGAGACGCAGGACGATCGGCTTGCCGGCTTCGCGCGGCAGGCGGACGAGGTCGAGCTTTTCACGCACGTCGAGAGCGGCGAAGTCCATGTTGCGGCCCCAGCCGAACTCCAGCGTGACCTGCGACAGGCCGGGGCGCGACACCGAGATCAGGCGCTGCACCCCCGCCACCACGCCCACGACCTCCTCGACGGGCCGGCTGACGAGCGACTCGATCTCCGCCGGCGCGGCGCCCTGATAGCGCGTCTCGATCGTCAGGCTGGGATAGGAGATGTTGGGAAGAAGGTTGATCGGCAGGCGGGTGAAGGCGACGATACCGAACACGACGAGCGCGATGGCGCACATGAACACCGTGACGCGCCGCTTCAGCGAGAACGCGATCAGGCTCATCGTCGGAGGGCTCCGGATCTCAGCCGCGCGCCGAGCGCTCGGCCACGGTGCCGAGGTCGGATGCCTCGGGCGAGGGAATGACCTTGATCGCCGATCCCTGCCGCAGGCCGCCCTGGCCCGCCACGATCACGTGCTCTCCCGGCTTGACGCCGGACAGGGCCTCGACGTGCCCGCCCTCCTCGAGGCCGAGCGCGACCGTGCGCTTCTCCGCCACGTTGCCCGCGGCCACGAAGACGTAGGCATCCTGCAGCTCGCGAATGACCGCCTGGCGCGGCAGCAGCACGGCCTGCGCGTGCGTCGTGCGCACGATATCGATGGTGACGAAGGCCCCTGGACGCACCTCCGCGGGAGGGGCCGTGGCCTCGACGGTCAGCTTCACCGTGCCGGTCGCGGTGTCCACCACCGGGCTGATCTGCCGGATGCGGCCCCCGAAGCGCGTCTGATCGTTCGCCTTGAGCGTGATGCGGACGTCACGCCCTTCCTTCAGCCCGTAGACGTCCTTCTCGGGCAGGAAGATCTTCGCGATCAGGGGGTCGAAGTCCGACACCGTGAACAGCTGGTCGCCCGGACGGACGTGCTGGCCGAGCTTCATGAACCGCTCGGTCACCCGCCCGCCGAAGGGGGCGCGGATCGTGGTCTTATCGAGCTTCCACTTCGCCTCGGCCAGCTCCTGCTGGGCGATCTGAAGATCCAGGTGATCCTTGTCGAACTGCTCGCGGCTGATCAGGTGGTCGGCCACCTCCTGCTCCGCCCGCTCAAAGTTGATCCGGGCGTTCTCGAGCCTCACCTGAGCCTTGTTGACCGCGATCTCCGTGTCATCCTTCACGAGCTGCGCCAGTACCTGCCCCTTGCCGATCCGCTGGCCCTCCTCGACGAACAGCTCGGCCACGCGCCCCTCGGCCTCGGCCAGCACCTTGACCTCGTTCTCCGGCACGAGGTTCGCCGTGGCGGAGATGTACGACGACACGGGGCCGGTGGCGATCGCCGCGACGCTCACCGGCACCGCGGCCTTTTCCTTCTCCTCGCCGTTCTTGTCCTTGCCGTCGGCGGCATTTTTGGTGCTGGCGAGAGTCACGGCGGGTGCCGCGGCCTGCCCCTTGGACGCGGGCCCGGCCTGCGCGGCGATAGCGCCTCCGGATCTCCCTTTCAGATAGATTCCGACGGCCGAGGCCACGACGATCAATCCGACCATGGAAAAAAAGAAGGCGCGCTTGCGACGGGAACTGGGGTTCATCGGACTCTCCAGACATCCGTTTCTGAGCGTTGGGTTGTGACGGGACGCCCTCGCCGTCCCCTTCCGACCGTTCAACGGACGGACCGGGCTCACGGTTCCCTGAACTTTGATCGAGTGGGACCCGCCGGCGCACCTCGGGGCGGCAGGACCCTGGTGGCGGGGAGCAATCGCCTCGTGGCGACGGCATGGATTGTACCGGAAGGGAGGGCCGGAGCCTACCCGGCAAGTCGAGCCACGTTATAATCCGCGCCCCATGAAACGACGGCATGTCCGCCCGCGCGCGCGCCGCGGAAGACCGCGCGTCCTCGCCGGCATCGAGATGCTCGCCCGGGTCCGCCCGCGGTTCCTGCGCGGCCGCCGCGTCGGGCTCTTGATGCACCCGGCCTCGGTGACCTCCGATCTCGATTCCTCCCGGCGGGTGATCACGAAAGTCTGCGGGGCGAAGTCCCTGCGCGCCCTGTTCGGCCCACAGCACGGCATCGCCGGCGAGAAGCAGGACAACATGATCGAATCGGGCCACGGCACCGATCGCGAGCTGGGCGTCCCGGTCTTCAGTCTCTACTCCGAGACTCGCTCCCCCACGCCGGAGATGCTCCGGGACATCGACGTCCTCGTGGTCGACCTTCAGGACGTCGGAACGCGCGTCTACACCTTCGAGTGGACCACGGCTCTCGCCCTCGAGTCCTGCGCGCGGGCCGGGAAGCAGGTGGTGGTTCTCGATCGGCCGAACCCGCTCGGGGGGCTGGCGCTCGAGGGGAACCTGATTCGTCCCGGCTACACCTCCTTCGTCGGGCTGTACCCGGTGCCGATGCGCCACGCGCTGACGCTGGGGGAGCTGGCCGCCCTGGTCAACACCCGTATGGCGGGAAACGCCCCTGGAGCGCGGAAGGCCGGCGCGGGCGGTCCTCCGACGCGGCGAAAAGACGGCGCGGGCTACGACTGCCCGGGCCTGTGCGATCTGACCGTCGTGCCGATGGACGGCTGGAGGAGGAGGATGCTGTTCCCGGACACGGGGCTTCCGTGGGTGCTCCCCTCGCCGAACATGCCGACGTTCGACACGGCCCTGGTCTACCCTGGACAGGTGCTTTTGGAGGGAACGAACCTCTCGGAGGGGCGCGGCACCACCCGGCCGTTCGAGATCTTCGGCGCCCCCTGGCTCGACCCTCGCGCGGTCGCCTCCAGGTTTCGCGCCCGCCGTCTCCCCGGTGTTGTGCTGCGCGAGCATCCCTTCGAGCCGACCTTCCACAAGTGGGCGAAGGAGGTCTGCCAGGGGTTCCAGATCCACGTCACCGATGCCCTCGCGTTCCGCCCCTACCTCACCACCCTGGCGCTCCTGCAGGACGTCATCGCGGAGCATCGCGACCGTTTCGAGTGGAAGAAGCCGCCGTACGAGTACGTCACCGATCACCTGCCGATCGACGTCTTGACCGGCGATCCGGCGGTGCGCGAGGCGCTCGAGTCGGGAGGCGATCTGCCGACCCTGGAGCGCGGCTGGCGGAAAGAAATAGCCGCCTTCGAGCGGGAGTCCCGCCCGTTCCGTCTGTACGCCTGAGACTTTCGAGGTGACGCCATGCAACCTCTCACGAGCCTGACCATCGGCGGCGAGTCCTTCTCCCCCTGGCTGGTGGCCCCCGTCGTTCTCGCCCTCTGGATCCTCGTGTTCCTGGTGGTCAAGAGGATCGTCCTTGCCGCGATGCGGCGGGTCGCGAGGAAGACCGCCTGGGCCTGGGACGACATCGTGATCGAGGCCATCTCATCCCCCCTCCTGATCCTCATCCTGGCGAGCGGGTTCGTGGTCTTCGGCCGCATCCTGCCTCTCGAGCCGGAGGTGGACCGCGCGTTCGACATCCTGTTCGCCTTCGCGGTCGCCCTGGCGCTGATCCTGTTCGCCGATCGCGCCACACACGGCGTCCTGGATCGACTGTCCGCGGGATCCCAGGTGATGATGGGGGTCCAGGGTCTCCTGCAGGCCGGCGCGCGCGGTCTCTTCATCGGCATCGGCCTGCTGATCTTCCTGGACAGCATCGGCATCTCGATCACGCCGATCCTGGCGTCCCTCGGGGTCGGCAGCCTGGCCGTCGCCCTGGCGCTTCAGGATACGCTCGCCAATCTGTTCGCCGGCATCCACATGATCGCCGACAAGCCGATCGAGCCCGGGCAGATGATCCGCCTGCCGGGCGGCGAGGAGGGGCACGTCCTGAAGATCGGCTGGCGCAGCACCTGGATCCGGATGCCCCCCAACAACGTACTGATCATCCCCAACGGCAAACTGGCCGGCGGCATCATCATCAACTACGACCTGCCGCAGCGCGAGATAACACTCAACGTTCAGGTCGGCGTCCACTACGACAGCGATCTGGAGAGGGTCGAGAGGGTGACGCTCGAGGTCGGGCACGAGGTGCAGCGGAGCGTGGCCGGCGCGGTGCAGGACGCCGCCCCGGTCGTGCGTTTTCAATCCTTCGCGGATTCCTCCATCCAGTTCGTGGTGACGCTCAGGGCGCGCGACTTCGCGGGAACGGCCGAGGTCAGGCACGAGTTCGTGAAGCGGCTGCAGGCGCGCTTCCGGAAGGAGGGGATCGTCATCCCCTACCCGATCCGCACGCTCGACGTCCCACCCGCCCACGCGGAAGGCCTTCGCGGCCTCTTGCGCGACGACTCGTAAGCGACGCGCCCCTCAGGGCTCTCGTGTCATTGCTCGCGCAGGGCTGCGAGGAGCATAATAGCCGCCTATCGCCAAAACGTAGGGAGGGCTTCCCATGCGGCGCGGTGCGCTTTTCCTGAAGGTGGTCGTCTGCGTCTGTCTGATGTTCGGGTTGAGCGCGTCGGCGGCGCAGAAATCCGGGGCCGCCTCGGGCAGGGCCGGCGAGGCTGCGGCGACACCCCCGTCGCCCAGCGACTTTGTCATCGGACCCGGCTTCGGAGGCATCGGCTCGAGGGGGGTGCCGGCGCTCTTCGTCGGCGTCACGACTCAGCGCTTCCCTCCAGGCGCCGGCGCGCTCGCCCTGAGCCACGCGTGCAACGAGGAACACCCGTTCTCCCGGCTCTGTGAGTGGGGCGACATCTTCCGCGCCATCCCGCCGATCAGCCTGGACAGCGAGGTGCTGGTGGCGCCGAACTACGACACGCGGCCCGTTCCGATGTGTCTCAATCCCAATGGGGGCCTCACGTGCAGGCAGTCGACGATCGCGCGACCGGCCGCCTGCTGCGGATTCCCCCCTCCTCCTCCGCAGATCCCGTCTCCCGCCTCGATCACCCTGACACCGGCCGATCCGCAGACCGTGACCGCCTGCAGCGACTCCCTTGAGTTCACCGCCACGGCGCTCGACGGGCAGGGCGCCCCGGTGGCGGGGATGCCGCTGGTCTTTGATTTCCCGCCGGTCGTCGGCGGGACCTCGAACCCCAACGGGGTCTTCAATCCGTATTCCGGACTCTCGGACGCCAACGGCCAGGTCACCACCACCCTGAGCTTTCTCGAGGCCGGTTGCCTGGCCAACTGCGCGGGAGGCAAGGATTGTTACGCATCCGTAGTGGCCCACGACGTGAACAGGACCGTCTTCAGCAACGCGGTGAGCCTGGTCGACGCGATTCCGTAGGAAGAGGGCGCGCAGCCGGCTTCGGCTAGAATTCGGCCTGCCATGCCGACGCAGCACGTCCTGTATCTGTCGCGCGCCGACGTCGAGGCGACGCGCCTGCCGATGAAGGCGATCATCGAGCGCCTTCTGGTCGCCTTCCGCGAGAAGGGTCAGGGGCGCGTCGAGATGCCGCCGAAGCCCGGGATCCATCCCGGGCCGCCCGGCAGCGACAATTTCATCCACGCCATGCCGGCCTCCGTTCCCGCCCTCGGCGCGGCGGGGGTGAAATGGGTGAGCGGCTTCCCGGGCAACCAGAAGCGCGGCCTTCCCTACGTTTCGGGCCTGTTGATCCTGAACGATCCCGAGACCGGCGTGCCGACGGCCGTCATGGACGCAACCTGGATCACCGCCATGCGCACGGGTGCCGCCACCGCTGTGGCGGCGAAGCACCTGGCGCGACCAGGCGCGGCTTCGTTCGGCATTCTCGGCTGCGGCGTGCAGGCGCGCACGAACCTCGAGGCGCTGACCCACGTCCTCCCCGCCCTGAAGGATGTTCGTGCCTATGACATCCATCCGGAGAGGGCGGCCGGGTACTGCGAGGAGATGACGAAGGCCCACCCGGGCCTTCGTCTGACTCCCGTCGGCTCGCCGCGGGAGGCGGTCGAGGGGGCGGACGTGGTTGTGACCGCCGGCCCGATCCTCGCCAGGCCCCGTCCCACAATCGAGCCGGGCTGGCTCTCCGAAGGGGCGCTGGGAGTGCCGCTCGACTACGATTCGTACTGGAAACCCGAGGCGATGGCCGCCGCCGACCGCTTCATGACCGACGATACGCCGCAGCTCCTGGGAACGCGCGCGCACGGCGTCTTCTTCCAGCGCATCCCCGAGGTGGACGCCGACCTCGGCGAGGTCGTCGCCGGCCTCAAGGACGGCCGCCGCAACGATCGCGAGCGCCTCCTCTGCATGAACCTCGGCCTCGCCCTCGAGGACATGGCGACGGCCCCCCTGGTCCTGGAGCGCGCCCTGGAGAAGGGCCTCGGGACGAGGCTCCCCCTCTAGATCCCGTCCGGTGCTTCGTCTGGTGTATCATCTCGGCTTCACACGCGAGGAGAACTCATGACCGCATCGACCAAGACCGCCACCACCACCAGCGGGCAGAGCCACAAACTGATTGACCTTGCCGAGACCTGGAGCGCCCACAACTACCACCCGCTCCCCGTGGTGATCAGCCGCGCCGAGGGGGTCTGGGTGTACGACCCCGACGGGAACCGCTACATGGACATGCTGTCGGCCTACTCCGCGCTCAACCAGGGTCACCGGCACCCGCGCATCATCCAGGCGCTCAAGGATCAGGCGGACAAGGTCACCCTCACCTCGCGCGCCTTCCACAACGATCTGTTCGGGCCGTTCTGCGAGACGCTGTGCCGGCTGGCCGGAATGGAGATGGCGCTTCTGATGAACAGCGGCGCCGAGGCGGTCGAGACGGCGATCAAGACGGTCCGCAAGTGGGGGTACATGGTCAAGAAGGTCCCCCGGAACAAGGCGGAGATCATCGTCTGCGAGAACAACTTCCACGGCCGCACCACGACGATCGTCGGAATGTCCTCCGAACCGCAGTACAGGGACGATTTCGGGCCGTACGACGGCGGCTTCAGGTTGATTCCGTACGGCGATCTGAAGGCCCTGGAGAAGGCGATCACCCCGAATACGGTCGCCTTCATGGTCGAGCCGATCCAGGGGGAGGCGGGCATCCTGGTCCCCCCCGACGGTTATCTCAAGGCGGCCCTCGACATCTGCCGCCGCCAAAAGGTCCTCCTGGTGGCCGACGAGATCCAGACCGGCTTCGGCCGCACCGGCAGGATGTTCTGCGCCGATCACGACGGCGTGAAGCCGGATCTCTACATCGTGGGGAAGGCCCTCGGTGGCGGTGTTTTGCCGGTCTCGGGTGTTCTCGGGTCCCGCGACACGCTCGGCCTCTACCGGCCGGGCGATCACGGCTCGACGTTCGGTGGCAATCCTCTCGCCTGCGCGGTGGGGCTGGCGGCGCTCGAGGTCCTCGTCTCGGAGCGCCTGCCGGAGCGCTCGGCCGAGACCGGGACGTACTTCATGTCCCGCCTGCGCGCCATGAACTCTCCGCATGTGAAGGAGATCCGCGGCAAGGGGCTCCTGATCGGCGTGGAGATCAAGGAAGAGCGCGGCAAGGCGCGCCCCTATTGCGAGAAGCTGATGGATCTCGGCATCCTCGCCAAGGAGACGCACGACCAGGTGATCCGGTTCGCGCCCCCCCTCGTGATCTCGCGCGAGGAGGCCGACTGGGCGCTGGAGAGGATCGCCCGGGTGCTCGCCTGAGGCCCGGGGCGGAGCCTCCCGATTCGGGCCCGGCCCCGCCCTTCGCCGCTGCTGACCACATCCGCAACCATACGCCGGCGACGCCTGTCGCCGCATGGCCGGACCTCCACCTCGACCCCGGGATCGCCAACCGGATCGTCACGCGCCTCGTCGCGCACGACGGGACGGACCTTCAGGGCGTGCGCGGACTCTCGAAGGAGACGGAACGCGCCCTGATGGGCACGGCCCGCCTGGCGCGCCTCGAGATCCTCGAGCGGCGCACGAGCCCGGTCGACCGCTTCGTCAAGTATCTGTTCCGTTCGGGAGGCGAGACCTTCGAGACCGTGCGCATCCCGCTCGAAAAGCCGCGCTGGAGCGTCTGCGTCTCCTCCCAGGCCGGCTGCGCCATCGGCTGCGCCTTCTGCGAGACCGGCCGCATCGGCCTGCTGCGAAACCTGGAGCCCTGGGAGATCGTCGAGCAGGTGCTGACGGTGCG
>DATFVU010000238.1:0-5252 GCA_035260145.1 Candidatus Polarisedimenticolia bacterium
CGGCCCTCCCGCCCCTGACCTCATCACGGAAAACGTCCGATCGGGGAAATCTCCTGACGCGCTCCCTTGGGCCATGGCGGGAGACACGCAGAGGCCGACCATGACGCCCAGCACCGTCACGAATCCCATTGCACTCATACGCACGACCATCTGACTACCTCCTATCTCTAGGTCGACTCAGGGAGGATTCGGTTCGGTTTCGCCCGACACGTCTTGCCGATGCGATTTAGAGATTCCAGAAAGGCGATCCGACGTTCCAGAGTGAGCAACTGTGAAACTATTTACTCACATCGGAGTCGCGCGTCAACCTCGATCAGGAACGGCGCCCCCTGCGACGAATCGCGGACGTGCGGGTTCACCGGGGCCATAGAGGGGGCCGAGGGGCCGCGAGGCTCGCGCCAGGTGGGGTCTGGCGCCGGCGCCCGCGGCGGCGTAGACTCTGCGCTCTCGACTGAAGGAGGATTCTGATGAACGTCGATCGGACGCGTGCGCTTGTCGTTCCCGCAGTCGTTCTCGCCCTCGGAGCACTCCTCCTCGGCGCCGCCGAGCAGGCCAAGCCCAAGCCGAAGCCGGCCCCCGTCGATCCGGTGAAGGCGGGGCTCCTCCTGTTCAACGACACCTCCCTGTCCGGGAGCGGCAAGTACGCCTGCGCCTCCTGCCATCCGCGCGGCGGGCATACCGACAACAAGACCTACGTCGGGCTGGACGTCGTGAAGGACGGCACCCCCGAGGGACGCAGCGTCCCGATGCTGTACGGCGTCAAGGACACCGCGCCCTACTCCTGGGCGGGCGGCAAGACGCTCGAGGAGAACGTCAAGGGGATCATCATGAACCGGATGAAGGGAAAGGAGCCGACCAAGGATCAGCTTTCGCAGCTGGTCGCCTATCTCCACTCCCTGGAGGTCTGGAACAATCCGAACCTCAATCCGGACGGTTCGGCCAGCGACGCGGCCCCGGCGGCCGCGAAGCGGGGCTACCAGGTCTTCCTGAAGGCGTCGTGCAACGCCTGCCACGTGCCTCCCATTTTCGCCAAGGCGGACAACGAGGACATCGGCAGCGGCGGGTCGTTCAACGTGCCGTCGCTGCGAGGGCTCTCGACCACGGCCCCCTACTTCCACGACGGGCGCTACCCCAATCTCCGCGCGTTGATTCCCGCGAAACTGAAATACCTGGAGGACCTGGGCTCGACGGAGAAATTCAGCGACGCCGAGATCGACGACCTGCTGGTCTATCTCAATACTCTATGAGGGCTAGCGGATATCGCCCTTGCGGATCCAGCCCGGCCACTGGATGAACTCGCCGTTCGAGAAGACGATGTCGCAGTCGTACGACTCGGTGGGTCCCACCTTGCCCAGCTCATCGTCCTTCCCGTCGCTGGCGTACGACACCACGATGTAGTCCTTCCCCTCGCGATCCGTGTGGTACAGGTAGGGATGGCCCCACGCATCCTTCATGTGGAGGCCGTCGAGGGACCCGGCGGGCAGCTTCTTGCCCAGGCAGGTGCCGACGTCGGCGAACTCGTAGCAGACCGGATACCGGACACCTTCCTCCCGGACCTGCTTCTTCGCGAAGGTGTCGACGATGGTGCCGATCGCCTTGAGGTCGTGCATCGTGCGGGTCTGGTTGCCGAAGGCGAAGGGCTCGCCCAGTCCCAGGGCGGCCGCCTGCTGCTGGGTCATGGACTCTCCCATCACGCCCGTCAGCATCAACATCCGGATGAACGTCTTCGGGGTGGGGTCGGCGGCGATCCGGCTGGCGACGATCGCCTTGCCGCGATCCTGCTGGATGATCCTGGCCACCAGGTCGCCCGCGGCCGATTCATCCTTGAGGATCCTGTCGATCACGGCGATGCGGTCGCTCGGCGGCCCGACCAGGCGGTCGATCACCTCGGCCTTGGCGGCCGGATTGGCTACCAGCGCATCAATCACTTCCTTCCTCTTGGCGGGGTCCGCCACGATGCTGGCCGACCTGGTGCAGGCCGGCAGCGACAGGCTCAACCCGACGAGGATCCCCACGACAGCGGCGCGATTGCGGTTCATCGTCTCCCTCCGAGCCATCCGAACCGAGATCAAATTTAGTTCGCGATTCGCCGAGGTCAAGCCGTGGCAGCAGTTACCCATGCTTCCCCTCCCGGGGGGGGCCGATCCCCCCGGGGGGGGTGCGACTCATACTCCGCCCTGGCTGCTGCATTCTTGCACCGGCACTTGATCGCTCGCAGCGGACGTTCTGCACCGTCGACAGTACAGTTTCGTCATTACGAAGAAGGGCCGGTCCGGTCCCGTCTGGCACATGCCCCCTGAGGCTTCCTCGCACCGGCCGCCTGAGGGGCCGGGCGCCGGGCCGGCCCGAAGTAACGCGATAAGGGGTCCCATGCGTCCGGCTCACCTGTTTTCCGGCGCTGACATAGGCAGTGGAACTCCCTCTCTCTCCGATCACCCTCCCCATCCACCGGAGCTGGGACCCGTCTCCGCCTTCGCGAGGTGACGCATGCCGACCGCTCCCGAATTCTCGTCTCTCGTCGTATCCCGCGTGCGCTCCGGGTCGCTCGTCTCCGCGAGGTTGCGCGGACTGATCGTCGCGGGCGCGCTCTACTCGGCGGGTGTTGCGGCTCTCATCCTGGCTCCCTTCCTCATGCTCGAGATGATGCCCCCGCCGCGGGCGGGAATCGTGCCCCTCGACCCATTCATCCCCATCAAAATCAGCCAACCCAGGGGCGGCGGCCCCGTCCGGGAGGGGGTGAAGGACGGCCGCGGGCAGGCACGGCGGCAGAGCAACTCGACGCCCAAGACCACCCGGGCCATCCCCCGCGCGGTCGACGCCGCCCTGCCGCCACCCGAAACGGAGGTCGCGGCGACCGCTTCGCCGACCGACAGGAACGACGGCCAGGACGCCAGGCCCGGCATCCCCGGCGGCCCCGCCGAGGGACCACCCGATGGACCGGGGGGCAATTGTCCAGGCTGCCCCGGATTGGGACCCGGAGGGCCGCACGGCCCCGACGAGCCCTTCGATCAGCTGACGCCGGGGCTGATTGCGCCCGTCCTCGTTCCCGGAACGCGCGCCCAGCCGGAATATCCCGACCTGGCCCGCAGGGCCGGGCTTCAGGGAACCGTCATCCTTCTGGTCGTGGTCGAGGCGGACGGCAGCATCGGTAAGATCGAAGTCATCCGCAGCCCCGATCAGCGCTGGGGTTTCGATCTCTCCGCGATCAACGCGGTGAAGCGATGGCGCTACCAGCCCGCCCTGATGAACGAGCGACCGGTGGCCGCCTACATCCAGGTGATGGTGGAGTTCAGCCTGGCGCGCTGAACAACGCGAGAGCCCGTCGATCGCCTGAATTCCGTCGCCGGCGCCGGCTCCTGATGCGCGAAAACCTTTGCGGCACGGGCTTTTCAGCGCATATCATTTCTGCAACTTCCTTGACTGCCCGATCCCCCCGGACAAGATTCTTTGATCGAGGCGCGGACGCCGCGCACTCGGACGGGACACGTCGCCTGTCCTCATTTCTTGAGGGAGGAAAGTATGCGATCGGGTCTTTTGAAGGGCACGCTCCTGGCCCTGGCCGTCCTGGCTTTCGGCGCCGCGATCGTGGTGGCCGCTGATCAGCCGGACCAGAAGGGCCGCAGCATGGCCGCCAGGTCGGTGGCCCCGGGTCAGGTCAAGAAGTTTCACATCACCGCCATCGACGGAAAGATCGCGCCCAGCACGATTCGCGTGAACCGGGGTGACAAGGTCCAGCTCACCTTCGTCAGCCGGGACGCCAACTACTCGATCAAGTTCAAGGATTTCGAGATCAGCGAGAAGGTCTCCCCCGAGAAGCCGGCGGTCATCGAGTTCACACCGACCACGGCGGGGAGCTTCGAGTTCCGCTGCTCCAAGTCGGCGAGCTTCAAGCGCTGGAGCAACAACGGCACGCTCGTGGTGAACTAGCCCGGCTCACGCCTGGGCTCCCCCGAAATCGGGGGCGATGGACGGCGGCCCGGAAGGCCGCCGTCTTTTTTTTGATAGACTCGCTCGCATGCTGGCGAGCGACGAAAAGTGGATGGGTCGGGCCCTGCGCCTGGCGCGCGCCGCGGGCCTCAGGGGCGAGGTCCCGATCGGGGCCGTGGTCGTCTCGGGGGGACGGCTGGCCGGGAGCGGCGCCAACCGATCGATCGGGGCGCACGATCCGACCGCGCACGCCGAGGTGACGGCGCTCCGCCGCGCCGCCCGCGCGGCGGGAAACTACCGTCTCACGGCCGCCAGCCTGTACGTGACCCTGGAGCCCTGCCTGATGTGCCTCGGGGCGATGGTGCACGCCCGTATCGATCGCCTGGTGTACGGGGCGCGCGACCCCAAGGTCGGCTCGACCGCCCTCCTGAAGCGGGCGGGACGCGGGCTCAATCACCGATTCAGCGTCAAAGGAGGCGTGCGGGACGAGGAATGCGGCGCGCTGCTGCGGGAGTTCTTCCGGCGGCGGCGCGGGCGACGCCGGCGCGGCCCCTGACACATCTCAGGCGCGCGGCTTCCGGCGCGCGCCGGCGCGAAACGGCCGCGACAGCGCCGGCGAGCCGAGGACGCCGAGACGCCACGGCTTTCCGGCCCAGGCGCCGGCGTACTCCACGCCGATGCGCGGGCCGCGCACGATGTCCCGCTCCGCCGTGGCGGCGCCCGATTCGATGACGATCGGACCGGGGACGCACAGGTCGGCGCGATTCAACGAGAGATCGATACCCAGCGCCCGGGTCAGTCGGCCGGGACCGCTGGCGATCCGCGCCGCGGGGGCGCGGCCCGGGCTCATCCTCTCGACCCCCTCGATCGGCTCCAGCGCCCGCACCAGCACCGCCGCCGGATAATCGCTCGGTCCGGTCACCACGTTCAGGCAGCGGTGCATTCCGTAGATCAAATAGATGTACGCGTGCCCCGCCTCGCCGAACATGACGTCGGTGCGGCCCGTGCGCCCCTTGGAGGCATGACACGCGAGGTCGCGCGGCCCGTCGTACGCCTCGACCTCGACGATCCGCCCGGCAAGGCGGGCGGTCCGCCCCGGGCCGTCACCCAGCGTCCGCACCACGATCATGCCCAGCAGATCGCGCGCCACGTCATGGACCGAGCGCTCGAAGAAGGCGCGGGGCAGGATCCCCGCGCGGTGTCGGTCGTTGTGCGACGGTGAAGGGACCATGCGTGGCCTCGCGACCTTATAGCACAGGCGGCGCGGGCTTCTGGCGTCGGCTCACGGGCGATGATAGAGTTACGAGCGGAGAGGTACCGAAGTG
>DATFVU010000239.1:0-4056 GCA_035260145.1 Candidatus Polarisedimenticolia bacterium
CGATCCGATTGCCGACGGGCCGGTGAACCAGAGGGCGGCCGAGCGGGCCCTGCGCAACGGCGTGACCCTGCGGTCGTGCCTGGATCTGGCGGCGGAGCTGCGGGCCGGAGGCGCCCCGCCCGTCGTGCTGTTCACCTACTACAATCCGATCCACCGCATGGATCCGGAGAGGTTCGCCCGCGCCGCCGCCGAGGCCGGAGTGGACGGAGTCCTGGTCACCGACCTCCCGCCGGAGGAGGCGGAAATCCTGAGGAGCGCTCTGCGGGCGGGCGGCGTCGACTCGATCTTCCTGCTGTCGCCGACGTCGTCGCGGCGGCGAATCGAACTCGTGTGCCGGAGCGCCAGCGGGTTCGTCTATCTGATCTCGAGGACGGGCGTGACGGGGGTGCGCGAGGACGTGCCCGAGGAGCTCGGTGGGCTGGTCCAGGCCGTCCGTCAGGCGACCGGCCTGCCGATCGCCGTCGGCTTCGGCATCGGCCATCCGAGGCAGGCCGCGACGATCGCGGCGTACGCCGACGGTATCGTGGTCGGGAGCGCCCTCGTCCGTCTGATCGAGGAGCACGCCGCCTCGCCGGCCCTAGAGGGGCGGGTCGAGGAGTTCTGCTCCGCGCTGCGCGCGCCCCTGAAGAGGTGACGTCATGGCGCGCCGGAGGCCCCGCGCGGGGGACAGCGCCTCGAAGGCACCGGGTCGGCGCCGCCCGACGGGCGATGCGATCGAGGAGTTGCGTCTCAGAATCGACGCCATCGACCGGACGATGGTGCGTCTGCTCAACGAGAGAGCCGGCTGCGCCATCGCGCTCGGGCGAGTCAAAAAGGAGCGCGGTCTGCCGATCTACCAGCCCGCGAGGGAAGAAGAGGTCCTGAGCAACGTGCGGCGGGCGAGCGGCGGGCCCCTGGATTCGGAGGCGCTGCGCCGGCTGTTCGAGAGGATCATCGACGAGTCGCGCCGCATCGAGCGGATCGCGATCGAACGGGACGGCCGGCCGGTCGCGGGCGGGTCCGCCCGGGCGGCGGTCCGTGAGCCGGGAGATGACGGCGAAGACTGAACGGGAGGAAGCGGACACACGGGGGAGCGCCCATGGTGATCGTGATGAGCGAGCAGGCCACCGAAGATCAGGTCGAGAAGGTGATCGCCTGCCTGACGCAGAAGGGATACGACGCGCACCGATCGACGGGGACGACGCGGACCGTGATCGGCGTCGTCGGAGCCAGCAAGACTCCGCTGGATCCGCGGGAGTTCGAGATCATGCCGGGCGTCCACGAGGTGGTGAAGATCACCGAGCCGTACAAGCTGGCGGGGAGGACCTTCAAGCAGGAGGACACGGTCGTGAGGCTCGGCGCGGTCGCGATAGGCGGCCGCGAGATCGTCATGATGGCCGGCCCATGCGCCGTCGAGAGCGAGAAGCAGCTCGACATCATCGCCAGCTCGGTCAGGCGCTACGGAGCTCGCATTCTGCGCGGCGGCGCCTTCAAGCCGCGCACCAGCCCGTATACCTTCCAGGGCCTGGGCGAGGAGGGGCTGAAGCACCTGCGCCGGGTGGCCGACCGTCATGGTCTCCTGGTCGTGACCGAGGTGATGGACACCAATCAGGTCGACCTGGTCGCCGAGCACGCGGACATCCTCCAGGTCGGCGCGCGCAACATGCAGAACTTCAATCTCCTGAAGGAGCTCGGGCGACAGCGGAAGGCCGTCATGCTCAAACGCGGGCTCTCGGCCACCATCCAGGAATGGCTCCTGTCCGCGGAATACATCATGGCCGGGGGCAACAGGGACGTCATCCTGTGCGAGCGGGGGATCCGCACGTTCGAGAACTACACGCGCAACACGATGGACATCTCGGCCATCCCCATCATCAAGAAGCTGAGTCATCTGCCGATCGTCGCCGACCCGAGCCACGGCACCGGGCTGCGGGACAAGGTGATCCCGATGGCGCGGGCGGCCGTCGCGGCCGGCGCCGACGGCATCATGGTGGAGGTGCACCACGAGCCCGAAGCGGCCCTCTCCGATGGGCCGCAGTCGATCTACCCGGAGCAGTTCGCCGAGCTGATGGGACAGCTGCGGATCATTGCGCCGGCGATCGGACGGACGATCGGAGAGCCGTGAGGCGATCCGGCCCGCCCTTCCGCCGGATCGCGCTCGTCGGCGTGGGGCTGATCGGCGGCTCGATCGGTCTGGCGCTGCGCCGAAACGTGCGCTCCGCGCGCGTGGTCGGCGTGGATCGTCCCTCGGTGCTCCGGGCGGCCCGCGCCCGCGGCGCGATCGATGAGGCGGCCCCCTCGCTGGCGCGCGGACTCCGCGGGGCCGACCTGGTGATCCTGGCGCTGCCGGTGGACGGTATCTTGAAGACCCTGCCGAGACTGGGCGGTCTGTTGGCCGCCGGTGCCATCGTCACCGACGTCGGCAGCACCAAGGAAGGGATCGTCAGGAGGGCGAGGCTCGCCGGGCTTGGCGGGCGGTTCGTGGGCGGACATCCGATGGCCGGCACGGAGCGCTCGGGGATCCAGCACGCGGACGGGACGCTCTTCAAGGGGGCCGCCTGGATCCTCTGCCCGGCAAGGGGCGCGGCCGCGGGGCGAGCCGCGGGTCGCCGGGGAGGGGAGCCCGCGGTGCGGCGCATCGCCGGCCTGGTGCGGAGGATGGGCGCGCGCCCGGAGGTCCTCGACCCGCGCGCGCACGACCGGACGATGGCCCGGCTCAGTCATCTGCCCCAGCTCGTGAGCGTGGCGCTCACCAACGCGGCGGGCGCCCGCGAGGCTCGGCCCTTTCTGCATCTCTCGGGCCCGGCCCTCCTGCGCATGAGCCGACTGGCGGACAGCCCCCCCGATCTGTGGGAGGGGATCCTCAGGAGCAATCGCGTCGCCGTGGAGCGGGCCCTGGACGACTTCATAAAGGAGACCGGGCGTCTGCGCGCTTCGCTCGGAGGCGGGCCCTCGGCCCACTTTCGCAGGGCCGCGCGGCTGCGGGCGCGTCTCGTTGCGGGCGCGCGCGGGCGCGGTCCCCTACGGTAGAATCCGCCCGCCCCGTCGGGCGAGAGGTCATCATCCATGGCGGGAATTCAGGATCGGTGCCGGGTCTCCATGGCACTCGCGGCGCTCTGCCTCGTCGCCGCTCTCATCCCTTCGGGACCGGGGAGCGCTGTGGCGGCCCAGGAGCCCGAGGAGAGGCCGGCCGAAGGGCGGCTGCTCGTGCTGAACAAGTCCGACAACACCCTCATGATCTTCGAGGTTCCGTCCCACCGTCGCCTCTCCACCATCCCCGTCGGCACGGAGCCGCACGAAGTGGTCGCCACGCCCGACGGCCGGAAGGCCTACGTGTCCAACGTGCGCGACCGGACGGTTTCGGTCATCGATCTGACGACGCAGCGTCTGGCGCGCACCGTGCGGTCCGAGAACCTGGTCACGCCCCACGGCCTGGCCATGACACCCGACGGTCGCCACCTGCTGCTGACGAGCGAGGGAAGCCGGAGATTTTTCCTGATCGACGCGGGGCGCGACGTCATCCTGCGATCGGTGACGACCACGCAGGAGCGCGCGCACATGGCGGCCGTCCTCCCCGGCGGCCGAAAGGCCTTCGCCGCGAACATCGACTCCGATACCGTGACCTTCCTGAAGCTCCCGGAGCTGCGCATCGTCAAGCACGTGCGCGTCGGCGACGGCCCGGAGGGGATCGCCGCGACGCCCAACGGCAAATGGGTCCTGGTGGCGCTGCAGGGCGCGGATCAGGTGGCGATTCTCGACCCCGGAAACGGCACGGTCCTGGCGCGCCTGCCGACCGGCCGCGTGCCGGTCCGGGTGGCGGTGACCCCGAACTCGTTCACGGCGCTGGTGAGCAACCGCGCCTCGAATGACGTCACGGTGCTGGACGTGCTGGAGCGCCGCGTGAAGACGACCGTTCGGGTCGGGCAGAAACCCGGCGGCATCGTGACCAACGACAAGGGGACGCGCGCCTACGTCTGCAACAATGATTCGAACACCGTCTCGGTCCTGTCCGTTCCGGGCTTCGAGGTGGTGGACACGATTCAGGCAGGGGCGCAGCCCGACGGGATCGCGTTCGTC
>DATFVU010000240.1:0-2369 GCA_035260145.1 Candidatus Polarisedimenticolia bacterium
TGAACAGGACGTTGCGCGAGCCCCTGGCGCGGATGGCGTCGAGATCGCGCAGCACCTCGCCGATGGGGCGCTTGCGGTAGGTGCCCTCGTGAAACTGCGTGATGCAGCAGTATTCGCAGCGGAAGGGGCAGCCGCGCGTCACGTACAGCGGGAACTGGAAGTAGTATTCCCGGTACACCCTCTCGCGCATCAGCTCGGGGCGCCACAGCGGCAGATGATCGAGATCGACCGCCGGCAGCCCCTGAAGGTCGTGCACCTTCCCGGCGCGGTAGATCCGCTTGCGCAGGGCGCCGCGCTGGACATCGGCCAGGAGCTCGGGCCAGGCGTACTCGGCCTCCCCCTGGACGATTGCGTCGCAGTGCTCCAGGGCCTGCTCCGGGTTGAGGGAGACCCATTCCCCTCCCATGACGACGGGCAGTCCGCGCCCGCGGTAGTGGTCGGCGAGCCGGTAGGCCCTTCCGATCTGCAGCCCCATGGCCGTGATGCCGACGAGGTCGGCGTCGGTGTCGAGCGGCGGCTCGTCCATGAAATCGTCCACCAGCTCGCAGACGAAATCCGGAGGGGTCAGCGCCTCGAGGTGGACCAGCGTCAGGCCCGAGGTCCAGTAGCGCTCGACGCGCGCCACCGATCCGTCGGGTTGGTGGTGCGAGGCGGAGATCAGGAGAATCTTGCGCCGGCCGTCGCGGGGAGCCCGCGGCCGCCTTTCCCTCACGATCGGCTCCGCACGGGCCGGGCGGCGAGCCGCCTCAGCCAATGACGCAGCACGGCGCCGATGATGCGGAAGGTGTCGCCCAGCGGGCGGTAGTGGCTGGTGGCGCGACCGTCCACCACGCGCAGGCGGATCGGCAGCGAGGCGATCGGCAGGCGCCACTCAGCCGCCCGCATGAGCGCCTCCATCTCGGCCTCGTAGCGACGACCCTCGAGACGGAGCCTCTTCAGGAATCCCGCGTCGTACAGGCGGAAGCCGCTCTGGGAATCGGGAAGATCCACTCCGGCGAAGAAACGCAGCGAGGCCGAGGAGAAGCGGTTCATGGCGCGACGGGGTCCCCACATGCGCGCGAAGTCGCGGTCGCGCGATCCGACAATCAGGGCGGGGCGCTGTCGCAGATACAGGTCGACGAAGGCCGGGATGTCGTCCGGATCGTGCTGACCGTCGGCGTCCAGGCTGATGGCGCCCGCGAACGAGCCCGCCCCCGCGCGCGCCTCCGTGAGCAGCGTCTCGAAGGCGGTCGCCAGCGCCGCCCCCTTGCCGCGGTTCGCCGGGTGCCGGAGCACCTCGGCCCCGGCCCGGCGCGCGCGCTCCGCCGTGTCGTCGGTCGAGCCGTCGTCCACGACGATCACGCGGCGCACGTGGCGCAGGGCGCCCGCGACCACGGCCTCGATCGTCGCCGCCGCATCGAGGGCGGGGATCACCGCCACCAGGCTCGGCGCGGCCCCGCCCCGGACGGACGGGTCAGGCGATCCCACGCTTCTCCGCGACGAACTCGACGAGGGTCTTGACCGAGGTCAGGATGCGCCTCCCCTCCGCCACGTCCGCGATCTTGAGACCGTACTCCTTTTCCAGCCCGACGACCAGCTCCAGCAAATCGATCGAATCGAGATCGAGCCCGCCGCCGACGAGCGGCGCGTCATCCTGGATGCGATCGGGATCGATCTGCTCCAGGCGCAGGCGGCGCACGATGAACCGCTTCATTTCCGCGTGAAGGCCGTCGCTGGTGCCTGACATGGTTGGGCCGTCCTTATACCAGAGAGGCACGTCGGTTGCAATGAGGCGGGGCGTCGTCTACACTCGCGGACCGCTTTGCGGAGAACCGATCGTGGGCCAGACCACCCTCTTTCCTCCCCATGCGCATCCGTTCCGCATGATCGATGCGATTCTGACGCTCGATCGGGAGCGCTGCACGATCATCAAGGCCCTGTGCGGCGACGAGACGCTGCGACTTGATCCCGAGGCCACGGGCGGCGACTATCCCTTTTCTCTCCTCCTGGAGGCGATGGCTCAGGCCGCCGTCCCCCTGGCCGGTCTGGCGGACGAGGAGTCCCCTCACGGATCCGAAGAGCCGGCGCTGCCGAAAGGGATGATCGTCGGGATCGACGGCGCCCGGTTGTTGCATCCGGCGCGGCCAGGCGATCGACTCCTGATCACTGCCGCGATCGTCGGGCGCTTCGGCGGGATGATCCGTGTGCGCAGCACGGCCGAGATCGCCGGGTCGGCGCCGGGCCAGGGCCTGATCGCCGAGGGAGAGTTCACGATTGCGCTGCAGGAGGCGAGGTGAGGCGGGTCGGCGTCACGGGGGCCGGGGTCATCTCCGCTCTGGGAGGGAGCGCGGCCGCGACCTGGGACGGGCTCGTCGCCGGGCGCAGCGGCA
>DATFVU010000241.1:0-4224 GCA_035260145.1 Candidatus Polarisedimenticolia bacterium
CTCAAGACGACGGACGCGCGACGACGCCCGGCTCGGCCGCCCGCCATAGATACCAGGACGCCATGGTCCGGTGCGGGCGCCAGCGCTCACCGCGCCTCAGGACCTGCTTCGGCGTGGGCAGGCCCCGGGTCCTGAAGGCGCGCGCGAACCCCTTGCGGATGCCGTAGTCGGCGGCGGGCAGGACATCGGGACGCCCCAGACGGAAGATCAGGAGCATCTCGACGGTCCAGCGGCCGATGCCCCTGACCTGCGTCAGGCGCTGCACGATCTCATCCTCGTCCATCCTTCTGAGATCGCGCAGGGAAGGGACCGTGCCATCGTTCGTCCTGGCCGCCAGATCCTTGAGGGCGGCGATCTTGGCGCGTGACAGACCTGCGGCCCGCAGCGCGTCGTGCGGAATCGAGAGAACCCGATCGGGCGACGGGACGCGCTTCGGCCGGAACAGGGCCAGGAACCTCCCGTGGATGATTCGCGCGGCCCGGCCGTTGAGCTGCTGGTAGACGATCGCCTCCGCGAGGGCCGCGAACGGACTCTGAATCGAGTCCAGCTCGAGACGGCAGGGACCCACCCTTTCGATCAGCCGTCCGAGAAGCGGGTCGGCCCCGGCGAGCACGCGGGCGGCCCCGGCCCCCTCACTCCACTTCAGAGTCATGGGCCCGCATCATACCCTGCCGGTGATAAAGTGACCGCTCCTTCGAGGCGAAGACTGGCCGGCGAGGAAGATGCGACCTTCGATCGCGTTGATGATTCTGATGCTGGCCGGGGCACCGGCCTTCGCGCACACGGGCGCCGTGCCGGCGAATCCATCCCCTTCCCCCTCGGCCTCCCCTACCACGCAGGCGAAGCCGGTCGAGTTCAAGCTGGAGAAGCTCAGCCATCACGCCTATTGTCTGTACGGGCGGGGCGGCAACGTCGGATTCCTGGTGACGGATGCCGGGGTCGTCGTGGTGGACGATCAGTACGAGGAGGTGGCGCAGGGGATCGTCGATCAGATCCGCAGCGTCACCGACCGTCCGATCCGCTTCCTCGTGAACACGCACTATCACGGTGATCACACCGGTGGCAACCCGGTGTTCATCAAGATGGCGGAGATCGTCGCGCACGACTCCGTGCGCCCGCGGCTGCTGGAGTACCCCGAAACGATCAACAAGACCTTTCCGGACAGAAAGCAACGCCTCCAGAAGGAGATCGACGCGATCCAGGACGCCGCCGACCCGTACCGGGTGGCCCTCGAGAAGGACCTGGGGCTCCTCGACTTCATGCTGAAGAGTGCTCTGGGCTTCGACCCGGCGAAGGCCGCGCCCCCGATCGTGACCTTCGACGGCCGGATGAGCCTGTGGCTCGGCGGCGAGGAGGTGGACGTCGTGCACGTGGCCCCCGGACACACGGACGGCGACTCGATGGTGTACTTCGCGAAGGAGAAGGTGCTGCACATGGGGGACCTCTTCTTCAACGGCATCTACCCGTTCATCGACACCCTGGGCGGGGGCTCGGCGCGCGGCTACGTGACGAACATCGATCAGATTCTGACCATGGTGCCGCCGGACACGAAGGTCATCCCGGGCCACGGGCCGGTCACGGACGTGGCGACCCTGCGCCGGTTCCGTTCGTTCATGTACGACCTGATCGGTGCGGTGGAGACGGCGGTCAAGGCCGGCCGCTCGAAGCCGGAGGCGGTGCGTTCGATCCGCATGGATCAATATCCCGAGATCAAGCCGACCTACCGGACCCTCGGGAACGAAATCATCGCCATCTACGACGAGGTCGCGGCCGCGCGCTGAGGAATCCGGCCGGCTTCGACGTGCCCCGAAGCCGGGGAAGGGTTCGCGCATGACCTCGAGGGGCCGGGTGTTCGTCCTGTTCCGCTCCGGCCTGGGCCTGGTGTTCCTGGCCGCCTTCCTTTCGCTCGCCGTGCAGCTGCGCGGCCTGGTGGGTTCGCGGGGGCTTCTGCCGTGGGGCGAGTTCATCGCCCGGCTGGACCCGGGCGGCGTCGGATTTCTCTCCCTTCCGAGCGTGTTCCTGTGGATCCGGGCCGACGCCGCCCTGACGATCATCCCCCTGGTGGGGGCCGCCCTGTCGCTCCTCCTGATCCTCGGCCTCGGGGGGCGCCTCGCGGCGCTCGCGCTCTGGTTTCTCTATCTGTCGTGCGTGACCGCCGGTCGGGACTTCTTCTATTACCAGTGGGACAACCTGCTCCTCGAGGCCTCGTTTCTGGCGATCGTCCTTCCGGGACGCGGCACCCTTTTCGATCTCGCGCATGGGCGCGCCGTCCCGGAGCCTCCGTCCGTGATGGTCTTTCTCACGCGATGGCTCCTGTTCCGCCTCCTGTTCGAGTCGGGCCTGGCGAAGATCGCGGCGGGCCAGGACACCTGGCTGAACTTGAGCGCGATGACCTACTACTACGAGACCGCACCCCTGCCTTCCTGGGGAGGCTGGCTGGCGCAGCAATGTCCCCTGTGGTTCCACCAGTTCTCGGTGCTGTTCACATTTTTCGTCGAGCTGCTCCTGGCGTGTCTCGTCTTCCTGCCGCGGCGATTTCGACTGATCTTCTTCGTCATCCACCTTCCCTTCCAGATCTCGATCGGATTGACGTCGAACTACGGCTTCTTCAATCTCCTGTCGATCGTTCTGAGCTTGAGCGTGCTCGAGGACCGCGACCTCGACCTCGACCTGCCTCGGCGGCTCTTCCTGAGGTTCGCCCGACGGTCGCAAGGCATCTCCGCGCACGAGCCGGGGGCCGTCGGAGCCGCGGCGCCGGTCCCCCCCGTCTCGCCGGCGCGCCGAATGGCGTCGCTCGCGCCCGCGGCGCTCCTGGCGGCCTGGGTCGTGCCGGCCTCGGTCGTCGAGGCCCTCGGTTATTTCGCGCCCGCAGCCGTGCGGGGATCCTCGATCGCGACCGTCCGGGCCTTCTACGCCCCCTTCCGCAGCGTCAACGTGTACCACCTCTTTCCCGGCGTCGTTCGCGAGCGCATCGTCGCGGAGATCGAGGGGACGTCCGACGGAGCCGTCTGGAAGCCGTATCACCTTCGTTACGCGCCCGGGGATCCGCGCACCGCACCGCCGATGACCTTCCTGCACAACCCGCGCCTGCCGTTCCACTACTCGTTCTGGACGCTCGGGCGCGGCGGCCGGGACAACGAGTACTCCGGGAATCTGGCGCGGAGGCTGTGCTGCGATCCGGCCGCGGTCGCGCCGTTCTTCAAGGACGATCCGTTTCCGGACGTACATCCGCGCGCCCTGCGCATCGTCTACTACCGCTATCGCTTCGGGCGCTTCGCCGACCGCGTTCTGGGGAACTACTGGCTCAGGCAGCAGGTGGGCGCCCCGACTCGTCCCTACACCTGCGCCTGCGGACAGGCACCGTGACGGACGGCGCGAACCGCGCTCATCCCTTGACCGTTCCCGCGCGGCGGGCCTACGATGAGGCGCCTCTATGAACTGTCCTCGGTGCGGACAGCCCAACCCGGAATCGTCCGGGCAGTGCGCTGCCTGCGGGACCAGCCTCTCGAAAGACATCCCGACTCTCACCGGTCTTGGAGGGCGGTCCGTCGCGACCGCGGGGGGGAGCGACCGCACCATGACCGCCTCGGGCGTCGCCTCCGTCACCGGCTCCCATGGTTTCGCTCCCGGCGCGCGCCTGAAGCCGGGAACGCTCGTGGGGACGCGCTACGAGATCCTGGCCCTCCTGGGGGAGGGCGGCATGGGGTCGGTGTACAAGGCGCAGGATCGGGAGTTGGGGAGGCTCGTCGCTCTCAAGGTCATTCGACCGGACATGGCGTCCCGCCCGGAGATCCTGGAGCGCTTCAAGCGCGAGATCCTGCTGGCCAGCCAGGTGACCCACAAGAACGTCCTGCGCATCCACGACCTCGGGGAGGCGGGCGACCTTCGATTCATCTCCATGACCTACGTCGAGGGGACGAACCTCAAGGGGCTCCTCGAGCAGGAGGGGCCGTTGTCGCTCGAGAAGGGACTTCCCCTGGCGCGGCAAATCGGCGAGGCGCTGCAGGCCGCTCACGACGCGGGCGTCGTGCACCGCGATCTGAAGCCGCCCAACATCCTGCTCGACCGCGACGGCAACGCCTACATCGCCGACTTCGGGATCTCCCGCTCCCTCGCCGAGGGGGGCACGATGACCGACACGGGGTCGATCCTCGGCACCGTGGATTACATGTCGCCGGAGCAGGCCCGCGGCGACACCCCCGATCATCGCGGAGATATCTATTC
>DATFVU010000242.1:0-12706 GCA_035260145.1 Candidatus Polarisedimenticolia bacterium
GTCCGCCACCATCCCCTGGCGCTCGCCGCGGCGGATGTTGCGGTAGGTGAGCGGCACCTCCAGGTTCTCGTACACCGTCATGTCGTCGAGCAGGTGGTAGCTCTGGAACACGAAGCCGATGTGCTGCTTCCCCAGCTCGGCGCGCCGCTTCTGCGACAGGGCGTGCACCGCCTCCCCCATGAGGTGGTACTCGCCGGCGAAGGCGGAGTCGTGCATGCCGAGAATGTGCAGAAGCGTCGACTTCCCGGCCCCCGACGGTCCCATGATCGACACGAAGTCGCCGTCCGCGATGTCGAGGCTGATGCGGCGCAGGACGAATGTTTTCCCCGGCCCGTGCGCGTAAGACTTCTCGATGTTGCTCAGTCGGACGATCGGCTCCATCACTCGCACCTCAGGGCGATCATCGGGTCCACACCGGAGGCCCGGCGGGCGGGCACGAAGCAGGCCAGAAGGGCGACGGCGACCAGCACCACGGAGACCAGCCCGAGGGTCGCCGGATCGGTCGGACTGACGCCGTACAGCAGCCCCGCCATCAGGCGCGTCAGGCCGAAGGCGGCGGTCACCCCCAGCACCGCTCCGACGAGCACCAGGCGGAGCCCCTGGCGGAAGATCATGAAAAGGACGTCGCCGCGGCGGGCGCCGAGCGCCATGCGGATGCCGATCTCGTGGGTCCGCTGCGTCACCGAGTACGCCAGAACACCGTAGATGCCGACGCCGGACAGAAGCAAGGCCGTGGCCGCGAAGGCGCCGAGAAGAAGCAGCGACAGGCGGCGCGGGGCCGAGGCGTCGGACAGGAGAGAGGCCATGGTGCGCAGGTTGTAGATCGGCTGATCGGAATCGACCGACAGGACGGCAGAGCGCAGCGGCGCCGCGAGGCCGGCCGGATCGGCGGCCGTGCGCACCACCAGGCTCATCGGTCGCAGCGGCATCTGGCGCTGCGGCCTGTAGAACTGGGTCTTCAGCTCCTGGTCGAGGCCGTACTGCCTCACGTCCCCCACCACCCCCACGATGGTGAGCCAGGGATTCGGATTCTCCAGCGGGCCGGTGCGCATCCGCTGCCCGACCGCGTCGCCGTCCGGCCAGTAGCGCCGCGCCAGGGTCTCGTTCACGAGCGCCACGGGGGTCGTGCCCTCCCGGTCGCCGGCGTCGAACAGTCGGCCGCGCAGGAGGGGGATCCCCATCGTCCCGAAGTAGTCGCCGCCGACGACGTGATAGTCGGAGTTCGGGACGTCCCCCTGTGAGGGAACCGGCTGGCTCTCCACCCAGAAGTTGGTCTGCCAGCCCTCGCCGGTGAGCGGCAGCGGGTTTACCGTGCCGGCCGACACGACACCCGGCAGGGCCTCGACGGCCGGCAGGAGCCTGTCCGCAAAGGAGAGGATCCTGGCCGGCTCGGGATACTTCACCCGGGGCAGGACCAGCTGCGCGCTCAGGATGTTGTCCGGGCGGAAGCCGGGATCGATCCGGCTGAGGCTCAGAAAGCTCCGCGCCATCAGTCCGGCGCCGGTCAGAAGCACCAGCGCCAGCGCGATCTCCCCCACGACCAGAACGCTGCGGAAGCGGTGCTGGGCCCGCCCCGAGGATGATCCACGGGTCGCCTCCTTGAGCGGCTCGAGCAATTCCAGCCGGCCGGCCTGCCAGGCGGGTGCGATCCCGAACACCAGGCCGGTGAGAAGCGACAGCGCGAGACTGAAACCCAGGACGGCGCCGTCGAGGCGGACCTCGTCGAGGCGCGGCAGCGTGGCCGGGACCAGGGACAACAGGACGTCCGTCAGCCAGGTCGCGAGCAGCAGGCCGAGCCCGCCGCCGAGGAGCGACAGGAGGCAGCTCTCCGTGAGGACCTGGCGCAGGACGCGCGCCCGGCTGGCGCCCAGCGCCCGGCGAATGGCGATCTCCTTCTCGCGCGTCGAAGCGCGGGCCAGAAGGAGGTTGGCCACGTTGGCGCAGGCGATGAGAAGGACGAACCCGACCGCCGCGGCCAGGACCACGAGGGCGGGACGGATGGTTCCGACCACATCGTCAGCGAGCGGCTTCATCCTGACGCGATTGCCGGTGTTGGTCTTCGGATATTGCTGCTCGAGTGCCCGGGCGATTCCGTCCAGGTCGGCCCGCGCCGCCTCGATCGTGGCCCCGGGACGCAGGCGGCCGACGACGTAGATTCCCGGGTGATTGTCCCGATCCTGCATGCGGTCGGCGAGGAGGCCGAGCGGCAGGAAGAGGTCGGCCTCGGGGTAGTACACGCGGAAGCCGGCCGGAAGCACGCCGACGACCACGACGCTCCTTCCGTCCAGAGTCAGGGGGCGGCCGACGAGCCCGGGGTCGCCGCCGAAGCGCGTCCGCCACAGAGAATCGGTCACGATGGCGACCGGCACAGCACCGGCCCGATCGTCCTGCGCCGTGAAATCGCGCCCGAGGCGCGGCGATGCCCCGAGCGTCGCAAAGAAATCGGCCGAGACGTTCCAGCATCCCAGCCTCTCCGGGCGGTCCAGCCCGGTCAGCGTCGCCTGGGTCGGCTGGAGCGCTGCGGTCTTCTCGAAGGCGTGGTTGCGCTCGCGCCAGTCGAGGAAGTTCGGGTAGGAGACCGACATGTCCGGTACCTGCTTGCTCGACTCGTTCACGAGCAGCAGACGCGCGGGGTCGCGGTAGGGAAGCGGCCGCAGCAGGACGGCGTTCACCACGCTGAAGATCGCGGTGTTCGCGCCGATGCCGAGCGTCAGGGTGATCACCGCGACGGCGGTGAACCCGGGGTTCTTCAAGAGCATGCGCCCCGCGTAACGAAGGTCCTGGAACAGAGTCTCCATGGGGTCTCCCTAGTCGCAGCGCAGCGCCTGCATCGGGTCGACGCGGGCGGCCCGGCGCGCCGGAAAGTAAGAGGCGGCGAACGCGACAGCGGTCAGCAGGACCGCGATCGACACGAAGGTCGCGGGATCGGTGGCGCTCACCCCGAACAGGAGCCCCTTCATCAGCCAGGTCAGGCCGAGCGCTCCCAGGAGACCGAAGCCCAGGCCGAGGCCGGTCAGCCTCAGCCCCTGACCGACGACCAGCGCCATCACGTCGCGCGGCCGCGCTCCCAGCGCCAGCCGCACGCCGATCTCGTGCGTGCGCTGCGACACCGAATAGGAAATGACGCCGTAGATCCCGACCGCGGCGAGGAGCAGCGCCACGACCGCGAACAGGGCGAAGAGCAGCGTATTGAATCGCGGCCGGCCGGCGGCGCCGGCCAGGAGCTGCTCTCCGGTCCTGACGTTGCCGAGCGGCAGGCCCGGGTCGATCGCCTGAACCTCGCGCCGCACGGCCTCCGCCAGGCTCTCCGGGTCGACGTCGGTGCGCAGCATCAGATGGATCGGTCCCTCCAGGACCAGCTGCTCGTAAGGCAGGTAGATGGCGAGCCTCTTGTCGGCCGCGAGACCGTCGTTCTTCACGTCTCCCACGACACCGACGATCGTGATCCAGGGGTCGTCCGGCCCGAACCCTCCGGCGCGGATCCTCCTGCCGACCGCCAGGCCGTCCGGAAAGTAGCGGCGCGCCAGAGTCTCATTGACCAGGGCCACGGGCGGCGCCTGGGCGTCGTCCGACGGCAGCGTCGGACGCCCCGCGAGCAGCGGGATCTGAAGCGTCCTGAAGTAATCGGTCCCGATCAGGACCTCCTCCACCAGCGGATTGTTCTGGCCGGGGGGGATCGCCTGTCCTTCGACGCCCAGGACCTCCAGGATGTTCAGCCCGACCGGGGGGATGGAGTCGCTGTACGTGGCGGCACGGACGCCGGGGAGGGCGCGGATGCGCTCGAGGATGAGGCGGTAGAAGGTCACCTGCTGGAGCGGCTCTGCGTAGCGGGTCCCGGGAAGCGAGATCTGCGCCGTCAGAAGGCGCTCGGGGGCGAAGCCGGGATCGACCTCGCTGAGGCGCACGAAACTCTTCACCATCAGGCCCGCTCCCACCAGGAGCATCAGCGCCAGGGTCATCTGCGCCACCACCAGCAGCGCGCGCACCCGCCGCCGGCCGCGCGCCTCGCTGACGGTCCGCCCCGCCGCCTTGAGTGTTGTGCCGAGGTGGCCGCGCGAGATCTGCAGGGCGGGGACGAGGCCGAAGAGAACCCCGCTCAGAAGGGCGACGAGCGAAGTGAACAGGAGCACGCCGCGATCGATTTCCACCTCGCCCAGCCGCGGCAGGTTCCCGGGATCGAGCCCCTTGAGGAAATCGACGCCCCACAAACCCAGCACCAGGCCCAGTCCCCCTCCCAGGGCCGCCAGGAGCAGGCTCTCGGTCAAGAGCTGCCGCACCAGCCGCAGGCGCTGCGCCCCGAGCGCGGCCCGCACCGCCATCTCCCGTTCCCGCGTGGCCGCCCGCGACAGCAAAAGGTTGGCCACGTTGGCCGTCGCGATCAGGAGGACGAACCCGACCGCCGCCAGCAGCACCAGGAGCGCCGGCCTCACGTCGCCGACGATGAACTCCTTCAGCGGCTCGGCGGTGAAGGCCCAGTCGGGTTGCTGCTTATCCGGATAGGTGCGCTCGACCAGGTCGTGCATCGCCTGCAGCTCGGCGCGCAGCTGCGCCTCTCCGACGCCCGGCCTGAGCCGGCCCACGAGCCTCCACTGGAACGGCGGGCGTCTCGTGGGCGGCTGGAGCTGGAGGATCGGCCAGACGTCGCTCGCCCGGAGAAACGTGAAGCCGGGCGGCATCACGCCGATGACCGTGAACGCGCGGTCGTCGAGCGTGACGGTGCGGCCGACGGCGTCCGGATCCCCCGACAGGGCGCGCCTCCACAGCGCGTCGCTGATGACCGCCACCGGCGGCGCCCCCGGTCGATCCTCGCCCGGGGCGAAGACACGCCCCCGCTGCGGCGACACTCCCAGGGCCGAGAAGAAATCGCCGCTGACCCACATCCCCATGACGCGCTCCGGCTCGCCGCCGGCCCGGAAATTGAGTCTCTCCGAGCGCACCGCGGCCAGCGTCTCGAAGCTCTGCATTCTCTCCTTGAGCATGAGAAAGTCGCTGCTCGAAACGGTGAAGCGGTGTCCCTGCTCGCGGCGATCGATGGTCAGAAACGACAGCCGGTCCGGCTCGCGGTAGGGCAGGGCGCGGAGCAGCGTCGCGTTCACCACGCTGAAGATCGCGGTGTTCGCGCCGATCCCGAGCGCCAGGGTGATCGCCGCCACCGCGGTGAACCCGGGGTTCTTCAGGAGCATCCGCAGGGCGAAACGCAAATCCTGGACGAGCGTGTCCATCGTCTCCTCTATTCGCACCGAAGCGCGGTCATCGGATCGACGAGCGTCGCGCGGCGCGCCGGAACGAGGCACGCGAGGAGCGCGACCAGGGACAGGAGGACGGCCACGGCGGCATACGTCAGGGGATCCGTGGGGCTGATCCCGAACAGGAGACCGGACAGAAGCCGCGTCGCCCCGGCCGCCACCAGGAGCCCGACGACGACACCGACCGAGGCCAGCGCCAGGCCCTGCCGCACGACCAGCGCCAGCACCTCGCGACGTCCCGCGCCGAGCGCCATGCGCACGCCGAACTCGTGCGTCCTCTGGCTGACCGAGTAGGCGACGACACCGTAGGTTCCCACCGCGGCCAGGAGCAGGGCGACGGCGGCGAACACCGTAAGCAGGAGCATCGCCAGGCGCGGCTGGGCGACCGAATCGGCGACCAGCATCTCGCCCGTTCTCATTTCCGAGACCGGCTCCTCCCGATCGATCGCCAGGACCACCTGGCGCGCCTCGGCCGACAGGCCCATCGGCTCGACGGTGGTGCGCAGGACGAACGTCAGCCAGGTCGAGGGCGACTGCGTGAGCGGCTCGTACACGTGCGGGGCCGCCTCGCCGTCGAGCGACGAGTGCTTCACGTCGGCCACGATCCCGACGATCTCGCGCGGCGCGCGCTCGTTGTCGTTGTCGATCCGGATGCGGCGGCCGATCGGATTCTCGCCGGGAAAGTACTTGCGCGCCATCCCTTCGCTGATGACCACGACGCGGGGACCGCCCGCCACGTCGGAATCGAGCAGGCCGCGTCCCTGCAGGATTCGAATCCCCATGGCGCCGAAGAAGTCGCCGCCCACCGCGTCGTAGCGCACCGAGGACCGCTGCGAGGGCGGCGGCTCCGGCTTCCCCTCGATGTTGAACGAGTACGAGATGATGCCGCCCGCCAGGGGCACGGTCGTCGCCGCACCCGCGGAGACCACTCCCGGGAGGGCCCCGAGCCCCGCCAGCGCCTCGTGGAGAAAAAGGGTCTGGCGCGCCGCGTCCGGGTACTTCGCATCCGGCAGGGCGACGTCGAGCGCGAGCAGATGATCCGGCCGGAACCCCGGATCGACCGACAACAGCCGCTGGAAGCTCCTGAGCATCAGCCCGGCGCCGACCAGGAGGACGAGGGCCAGCGAGATCTCCGCGATCGCCAGGCCGCTGCGCAGACGGTGGCGGGCGGGCCCCGAGGTGCCGCCACGCCCCCCCTCCTTGAGCGTCTCGTTCAGATCCGGCCGCGACGCCTGCAGGGCCGGCACGGCGCCGAAGACGAGACCGGTCACGAGCGACAGTCCGAGCGTGAACAGCAGGACGCGCCCGTCCACGCTGACCTCGCGAAAGCGCGGCAGGTTGTCGCCGCCCGCCGCGACCAGGAGATCGGTGCCCCAGAGCGCCAGCACCAGCCCGCCCAGGCCGCCGAGCAGTCCCAGGATGGCGCTCTCGGTCAGGAACTGCCGCACCAGCCGCCCGCGCCCCGCGCCGAGCGCCAGGCGGATGGCGACCTCCTTCTGGCGCTCGGTGGCCCGCGCCAGGAGAAGATTCGCGACGTTCGCGCAGGCGATCAGGAGGACGAACCCGACCGCGCCGAGCAGGACCATGAGGGCGGGCCGGATCTTGCCGACCATCATCTCGGTCAGCGGAACGACGCCGGCGCTCCAGCCCTCGTTCGAGTCGGGATACTGCTTGCGCAGGCGGCCCGCGATGGTGTCCATCTCGGCCTGCGCCGCCGCGACCGTCGAGCCCGGCCTGAGACGCGCGAACACGTTCAGCCAATGCGAGCCGCGCGCCGACATCTCGTCCTTGTCGAAGGGGAGCGGCGCCCAGACCTCGGAGCGGTTCGGGAAGGTGTAGCCCGGCGGCAGCACTCCGACGATCGTGCGCCCCTTGCCATTGAAGGTGACCGTCCGGCCGATCGCCGCGGGATCCGAGCCGAAGCGGCGCGTCCACAGCCCGTGTCCGATCAGGACGACCGGCTCCGCCCCCTCCCGATCCTCATCCGGGCGGAAATCCCGGCCGAGGATCGGCTTGACTCCGATCACTCCGAGAAACGACGACGTGACGTACGTTCCATTCAGGCGCTCCGGCTCGCTCCCCTCGCTCAGGTTGAACGGCCCGCTGTCCACGGCCGCCATCCCCTCGAAGGTCCGGTTCTGCGCGCGCCAGTCGACGAAGTCGGGAGCGGAGGCGGGAAACCGGGGGAACCCCTTCGCGGGGTTGACCGAGATGACCATCATCAGTCGATCGGGATCGGGGAAGGGAAGCGGGCGCAGGAGGACGGCGTCGACGACGCTGAAGATGGCGGTGTTGGCGCCGATGCCCAGCGCCAGCGCCAGCACCGCCACCGCGGCGAAGCCGGGACTCTTGATCATCGTCCTCAGCCCATAGCGCAGATCCTGAAGAATGGTGTCCACGCGATCTCCTAATCCTGTCGAAGCGCGACCATCGGATCGACGCGCGCGGCGCGCCGCGCCGGCACGTAGCTCGCCAGAAGGGCCGTCGCGCACAGCAGCAGGGCGAGCCCCGCGAACGTCACCGGATCGGCCGAGCCCACTCCGTAGAGAAGCGACGACATGACGCGCCCCAGCAGGACGCCGAGGAGGAGTCCCCCGACGACGCCCAGAAGCCCGAGCCTCAGGCCGTCCCCCACCACGAGGCGCATGACGTCGCGCGGCCTCGCGCCGAGAGCCATCCGGATGCCGATCTCGCGCGTCCTCTGGCTGACCGAATAGGCGATGACCCCGTACAGCCCCACGGCCGCGAGGGTCAGGGCGAGCACCCCGAACAGGCTCGCGAGCGAGGCGCCCATCCGGGTCCACCACAGGGCGAACCCCATGTGCTCCTCGATGGTCATCAGGCCGAAAACCGGGAGGCCCTCATCGAGGTCCTTCACGACGCGCCGCACCGCATCGCCCAGGGATGCGGCATCGGCCCGCGTGCGAACGAGGAGCGACATCTTCCCCGCGTAGGCCTGCTCCACGGGGCGATAGATATAGGGCTGCGGGGTCTCGCCCAGGGTCTTGTACCGGGAATCGCGGGCGATGCCGATCACCTCGCGCGTCGGCCGGTCGATTCCTCCGAAGCGCACGCGCTTGCCGATCGGGTCCTGGCCCGGCCACAGACGGCCCGCGAGCGTCTCGTTCAGGATGGTGACCGGCGTCGAATCGGCGACGTCGTGATCGGTGAAGTCGCGCCCGCGCACGATCGGGATACCGAAGGTCCGGAACAGGCCCGGGGTGACGACGCCGACCAGGCTGAAGATTCCCTGTCCATCGGGAGGCAGAGGCTGGCCGTCGGCGATGACCGGCCCGGTGCCGCTCGTGTCGTAGTCGAGCGGCAGGTCGTCGATCAGGGCCGCTGACTCGACTCCCGGCAGGGCCTCCACGCGCCTGGTCAGTTCGCGCTGGAAGGTCCTTCCCTTGTCTTCGGTGTAGCCCAGAAGACCGAGATCGAACGAGGCGATCTGGATGTTCCGGGTGCGGAAGCCGGGATCGGCGATCGCGGCGTTCCGCAGGCTCTTCAGGAACAGTCCGGCGCTCACCAGCACGACCAGCGACAGGGTCACCTGCCCCACGACCAGGAGACTGCGCAGCGACAGCCGTCTCCGTTTCGCCCCGGCCCCGCCCCCCTCTCCCTTCAGCAGCGGGACGAGATCCGGGTTGGAGGCGTGCAGGGCCGGGGCGAGCCCGAAGATCACGGCGGTCAGCAGCGAGACGGCGGCGGTGAACAGAAGGACGCGGCCGTCCGGCGTATAGTCGAGCGCCAGGGTGTACGGAATGGGCGGACGGAACGAGCGCAGCAGGTCCGAGCACCACAGGGTCAGAAGCACCGCGAGTCCGCCGCCCAGGATCGCAAGAAAGACTCCTTCCGTGAGGAGCTGCCGCACGAGCCTCAAGCGCCCCGCTCCGAGGGCCAGCCGGATGCCGATCTCGCGACGACGTGCGGTGGCGCGCGCCAGCAGGAGATTGGCCACGTTGGCGCAGGCGACCAGAAGCACCAGCCCCACGACCCCCATGGCGAGGCCGGCGCCGATCGAGATTCCGCTCCAGGCCTCGGCCGGGAACTTCCCCTGCCGCGCCGCCACGATGCACACCGTCAGACCACGGTTCGTGTCGGGATAGTCTCGCGCCAGCCGCTCGGAGAGGGTCCGCATGGCCGCGTCCGCCCGGGCCAGCGTGACCCCGGGCTTCAGCCGGGCCGTGGCCTTCATCCAATGCCAGTTCCGGTTCCGGAGAAGGCCCTCGCTGTCCTGCATCACGGTGGCGTGCATCCCGATCGGAACCCAGAAGTCCATGCCGATGCCGAACTCGGAGCCGAGGAGCCCGGGCGGCGCCGTCCCCACGACCGTGAAATCACGGCCGTTCAGGGTCACGCTGCTCCCGATCACCCGAGGGTCGGATTGGAAGCGCCGTTCCCAGAGCGAGTGAGAGATGACGACGACAGGGTGCGAGCCCTCCTCCGTCTCTTCTTCCGGAAGGAAGCCGCGGCCGAGCACGGGCGGCGCTCCCAGGACGGAGAAGTAGTTCGCCGTCACCATCTCCCCCCAGAGCAATTCGTTCTGCCCGGCGCGGCCCAGGGCGGCGCCGATCAGGGAATAGCCGAGGAGGCCCGAGAACACGTCGTTCATGTCCCGGTAATCGGCGTAGTCCGGGTAGGAAAAGTTATTGTAGGAACCGGCCGCACTGGTGGCGATCGGCACGGCCAGCCGTCCGGGGTCCGCCGCCGCCGGCATGGGCCGCAGGACGAGGGTGTTGATCAGGCTGAAGATCGCGGCGTTGGCGCCGATACCCAGCGCCAGTGTCAGGACCGCGACCGCCGTGAAGCCGGGGCTCCTGAGGAGCGTCCGGACACCATAGCGGAGATCCTGGAACAGGCCATCCATGATGGGCTCTCGCGCCCGGCGATGGGATCAGGAGGCGGCGATGGCCGCGCTTTCTTCGACGATGCGGCCGTCGAACAGGTGGATGGTCCGATCGGCGTGCCGCGCGTAGCGCGGATCGTGTGTCACCATGCACAGGGTGGCGCCGGCCCGATGCAGCTCGCGCAGCAGCTCCATCACGGCCTCGCCGCTCTTGGAGTCGAGGTTTCCGGTCGGCTCGTCCGCCAGCAGGATGAGCGGATTACCGGCGACGGCGCGGGCCACCGCGACGCGCTGCTGCTGACCACCCGACAGCTGACTCGGAAGATGCCGGGCGCGGTGCGCCATCCCCACCCTCTCCAGCGCCTCATTCACGCGCTGGCGCCTGTCCGCGGCCTTCATGCCCCTGTAGGTGAGCGGCAGCTCGACGTTCTCGAACACGGTCAGGTCGCCGATCAGGTTGAACGACTGAAAGATGAAACCGATTTGAAGGTTCCTGATGCGTGCCCGGTCCGAGAGGGACAGGTCGGCGACCTGCTTGCCGTCGAGCCAGTATTTCCCCTCGGTGGGGGAGTCAAGAAGCCCGAGAAGCGACAGGAGCGTCGACTTGCCGCAGCCGGACGGCCCCGCGATCGACACGTACTCCCCCTTCTTGATCTCGAGGTGTATGGTCTCGAGGGCGTGCGTCTCGACCTCGTCGGTGTAGAAAACCTTGGTCACTCCCTCCAGCTGGATCATCGCGCGGCCGTTTGCGGTCATGCGGTCTCCTGGTTCGGTGTTCAGTTCAGACGAAGACGATCGAACGAATCCCACGCCGAGGTGTCCGACAGGATCACCTGATCTCCGGCCTTCAGGCCGTCGATAATCTCCACGGTGTTCACGGATGAGCGCCCGAGCTTGACCTGCACGCGCTCGGCGCTCTGACCTCCGTCCCCCAGACGGAACAGGCCGACGACGCTCTGCTCCTGACCGAAGGCGGGGCGCCCGACGAACAGGACGTCGTCCAGCTTCTCGAGCTGGATCGTCCCCTCGACGCTCAGGTCGGGGCGGGCTCCTTTAGGCAGGGCGCCGGTGAGGGCGACGTCGACGGTCACCGTGCCGTTCAGCACGGCCGGATCGATGCGCGACACCTTCCCCTCGACCAGGCCGTTGCGCGTGTCGATCGAGGCCGGCTGCCCGATCAGAATGTCCTTGGCCTGGGTCTCGGCGATCTTCAGCTCGGCCTTGAGCCGCCCCGGCACCGTCACCTTCGCGAGCGTGGCGCCGGGTGCTGCGCGCTGCCCGACCTCGATCGGCAGCTGCTGCAGGACCCCCTCGATTCCGGCACGCACGCGAAGCTGCCGGACCTGGTCGCGCCGCAGCGCCGCCTGGGCGCGCAGCTGCTCGAGGCGCGCCTCCTGCGCGGCCAGCTCGGCGCGGGTCGACTCGGAGGCGATCTCGAGACGCTTCCGATCGAGCTCGAGCCGGGTCGCGGACTCCGAGGCGCGCGACTGCGACAGTTTCAGCGTCAGATCGGAGATGAGGCCGTTGCCGGCGAGCTCGGTGTCCGCCGCGGCCTGCAGCTCCGCCTGCTTCGCCGTCGCCTCGGCGGTGGCGAACGCGGCCTTCTGATCGAGGAGCTGGCTCTCCAGCTTGACCTTCAGGCTTGAGTAGTCTGCTTCCGCGGCCTTGAGCTGCCAGTCGGCCTCGTTCGCCGAGTTCTCCAGCTCGGGATTGCTCAGCTCGAGCACGACCGAATCGGCCTTCACCGCCGTCCCCGGCTTAATAATGATGCGCTCGACCCTCCCCTCGGTCGCCGCCGGGATCCAGCGGATCTCCTCCGGCACCAGGGTTCCGAGGCCGCGCACCTGGCGCACCATCGGCCCGCGCTTCACCGTGTCGACCCAGACGGTGGCACGCGACACCGAGGGGGCGGCCGGTTTCAGGTGGGACAGCCCGACGGTGATCGCGGCCAGCACCGTCACGCCGCCGATACCGTAGAGTGTGCGGGTAATGGTGCGCTTGCGCTTATTGATCGGTCGAGCTACGTCCACGGGTTCTCTCCTTGACGAACGCAAGATCACATCCGGACTTACCGGCCATAAAGCGAGATCCATACCAACCGGCCGCTCCGGCCTAAGTCGCGTCCTGTCAGCGTGTTCAAAATTCGGAGCGGGCGCGCGGAGGAAGGCCGACTGTCCGCTTGTGGGACGGAAGTCTCCGGAGGCGGCACGGGTCCCGGCATTTGCCGACCAGGCGCGGGGGTGCTACCCTCGGGTTCCCACGGCGGGGGGTGGAGGGAGCATACGATGAGGCCTGGCCGGCTCGGGCCATCGTGGATCGTCGGCCTCTGTCTCCTCACGGCGGGGACTCTGGCGACCCACTCAAAAGTTCCGACCGAGACAGGCGAAGAGAACCGGCCCGCCCTCGTTCTCCTCGTCCGCCACGCAGAAAAAGCACATCATCAAGGGGAGGACCCCGCGCTCACCGCGGCCGGCGAAGAGCGCGCCCTGGCGCTTGCCGAGGCGCTCCATGACGCAGGCGTGACGCACATCATCACCACGCAGTTGCGCCGCACGCGCGATACGGCGAAGCCTCTGGCCGACGAGCTGGGGATCCAGGCCGAAGTCTTCCCAGT
>DATFVU010000243.1:0-12765 GCA_035260145.1 Candidatus Polarisedimenticolia bacterium
TTCGTGCCGCCCTACGACGCGACGACCGTCGAGAAGCTTCGGGCCGCCGGCGAGGCGGCCGGGTCGCTCGGGACCGACACCGGCGGATCGATACGCCAGCCGGCGGCGTTCTGCGGCGTCCCGGGGATGAAGCCGACCTACGGGCGCGTGTCGCGGTACGGCCTGGTCGCGTTCGCCTCGTCGCTCGATCAGGTCGGGCCGTTCGGGCACACCGTCGAAGACGTCGCGCGCGTCCTCCAGGTGATCGCCGGGCGCGATCCGCTCGACTCCACCTCGTCCACCGAGCCGGTTCCGGATTACCTGAGTGCCCTGGGACGAGGCGCCGCGGGGCTTCGCATCGGTGTTCCGAAGGAGTATTACCGGGGCGGCCTCGATCGCGAGGTCGAGGCGGCGGTGCAATCCGGCTTGAAGATCGCGGAGCGTCTGGGAGCGCGGCTCGAAGAGATCTCGCTGCCGCACACCGAGTACGCCATCCCGACCTACTACATCATCGCCACCGCCGAGGCGAGCAGCAACCTGGCCCGGTATGACGGCGTGCGCTACGGCCATCGCGCGCGGGACGTCGAGCAGATGGCGCAGATGTATGTGCGGACGCGCAGCGAGGGGTTCGGGCCCGAGGTCAAGCGCCGCATCATGCTCGGCACCTACGTCCTGTCATCCGGATACTACGACGCCTACTATCTCAAGGGGCTTCGAGTGAGGACGCTCATCCGCCGGGATTTCGAGCGCGCCTTCGAGACCGTGGACGCGATTCTCACTCCGACGACCCCTACGCCCGCCTTCCGCTTCGGCGAGAAGGCCGACGACCCTCTGGCGATGTACCTGTCGGACATCTTCACGGTGACCATCAACCTGGCCGCTCTTCCGGGCATGTCGATCCCGTGCGGACTGACGCGGGACCGTCTGCCGATCGGACTGCAGATCATCGGCCGGCCGTTCGGCGAGGAGACCGTCTTCCGGCTGGCGGCGGCGCTCGAGGGGGAGATGAAGTTCCGCGAGCGCCATTCCCCTCCCGAAGGGACGCCATGAGCCGAAAGGTTCCGCGCGAGGCGGGGTCGCGCAGGCTCCCGCTCGCCTTGCTCCTGGCCGCCACAGCGCTCGCGCTGTCTGCCGGGGCGCCCCCGGCCGGCGCGGCCGCGGAAGCCTCGGGACGGTCCTCGTGGGCGCCCAAACCGGCGCGACGGCTGGATGGTGCTCCGACGCGTCCGTCGCAGAACGCGAGCGGCGGGAGCGCCGACGAGCGCGCCGTGCTCCGCGGCGAGCACGACCTCGTCCTCGAGGTCCCGGTGCGCGCCGGCGACACCTACGCCGCGATCGGCGAGCGCTACCTCGTCGACCTGCGGGAGCTCGAGACGGTGCGCGCGCGGAACGGCGATCGCCTCCCGGCGGAGGGGAGCGTCCTCGCCATGCCGTACGGCTCGCTGAGCGATCGCCTCAAGCTGCGCGTGATCCGCGATCTCTTCCCCGAAGACGGCCCGCGCGAGGGGAACTGGGTCCACCGCACGGGCGCCGGGCGCCTCGCCGCGGCGCAGGAGTCGCTCTGGAACGTGGCGCTGTGGCTGACGGGACGCGGCGAGAATTTCGGCGTCCTGGCCGACCGCAACGATCTGCCCGGACTCTTCCCGGCGAAGGACCAGGAGGTCATCGTTCCGGGGGAGCTGCTGCTGTCCCCGTTCGCCTCGCTGGTCGGCCAGCGGACGGCGGCGACGGGAGGCGACCAGGCTTCCGCCCCGGCGGCGGACGCGCCGGGAGACGATTTCACCGAAGTGCCCGGCGAGACCGAACCCGCGGCCGCCGGGCCGGCCACGTCCCCGCCCCGGCAGGCCACCGATCCGACCGGTCAGCTCCGGTACGGCAGCGACCCGCAGGGCGGTTTCGCCGCCTACCGCCTGAAGCAGGGTGAGGCCCTCTACTCGGTCGTGATCCGCTTCACGGGACGCGTGGACAGCCAGGAGGTGAACGAGCTGGCCTTCGCCATCGCGAGCCGCAGCGGCATTTCGGACGTCACGGCCATCCCCGCGGGGTACGGCGTGAAGATCCCGCTCGAGGACCTGCTGCCGGAGTACCTGCCGCCGACCGATCCGCGGCGCCAGACCTGGGAATCGAGCCAGGCCAAGGTCGAGCGCTACACCAACCCGTCGCCCAGCCGCAATCTGGAAGGGGTGACGGTCATCCTGGACGCGGGTCACGGCGGCCGCGACCGGGGTGCTTCGCACAACGGCGTGGCCGAGCACGAGTACGTCTACGATCTCCTGTGCCGGATCAAGGCGATTCTGGAAGGAGAAACCGCGGCGCGCGTCCTGACGACGATAAAAGACCGACAGGAGGGATACCGCGTGCGCGACGCGACGGTCCTTCCGAGGAATCAGGCGGAAGTGCTCCTGACGGATCCCCCCTTCCCCCTGACGCAGCCCTACGTCAGCGTCAACCTGCGCTGGTATCTGACGAATTCTTACTACAGGAGGCTGGTCGCCGAGGGAAGCGATCCGCTCAAGGTCGTCTTCACCAGCCTGCACGCCGACGCGCGCCACCCGGGGGTGGGAGGAGCGATGGTCTACGTTCCCGGCGAGGAGTACCGCCGCAGCCGTTACGGATACTCGGGGCCGGTGTACGCCCGCACCCGCGAGGTGCGCGAGAAGCCGTACGTCTCCTTCACCCGCAGCGAGAGGGAGCGCTCGGAGGGGCTGTCCCGCCAGTTCGCCCGCGATCTCGTGAGATCCTTCCGGGCCCGCGCGGTCGCGGTCCATCCGTTCGATCCGGTGCGCGACCGCATCGTCCGGAAGCGGCGTTCGTGGGTGCCGGCCGTCCTGCGCTGCGGCGAAGTCCCGGTCGAGGTCCTGATCGAGGTCAGCAATCTCAACAATCTCGAGGACAGTCGCCTGCTCTCCGATCCCGCCTACCGCCAGAGGGTGGCGGAGGCCTACGTCGACGCCCTGGGCCGCTACTATGGGGCCACGGCGCCGGGGCGCCCGCCCGTCCGCGCCGCCGCCTCGAGCGGTCATTGAAGGCGCCGTCCCGACAACCTATATTGATGTTCCGGAATTTGACATCGGCCGGCGCTTGAGGCATATTCGGCGGCCATTCACATCCCGGAAGGCGCGTGCTGACGGGACATTCCGGCCGCGCGCAGGATCATTCGAAGGCGGGTAGGCATGTCCCACAGATCGACCGATCCGGGCTCACTCAAGGCCGGGGAGGCGTCGTCCTCCGGGCGCGATTTCTCGCTGGGAGTCCGCGGCTTCCGATTCTCCGATCTGCACGACGCCCGGCGCCTGGCCGATCTGGCGCGCGAGTTCGATTCCGACCTGCGCGCGTCCGACCCGGACCTGTTCGCGAGATTCGACGCCTACCGCAAACAGTCCGCGAGTCTCGGGCCGGTGGATCGTTCGAACCTGATCATCGCCGTCGCCCGCCATCTCAGCCGTTTCGTTGGCCAGCTGTTCGACATCGAGCCGCTTCTGGCCCTCGCCGAGGAGGCGACGCGGGCCCAGGATCCGATCTTCGTCTTCAAGCGCGACTTCCTGCAGCGGCGGGCGCTCAAGAAGTACAGGACGGGCGAGGGCCCGCGGGAGGCGTTCGACGCCCTCGACGCGCGGGTGAGGGCGCTGCGGCAGGCCCTCTTTCCCGACCTCGATTTCGCCGCCGACGCCGAGCTCGCCACGGCGCGCATGGTCGTCGATCTGATGGGGCTGCAGTCGCAGATCGCCGAAGTGGTGCGACTGAAGAGGGCCCCGGAGGTCCCTGCGGAGACCGCGGAGCGCGTTCGCGATCTGCGGTCGCGCGCGGAGACCGCGCCCGGTGCTCTTGCCTCCGGCACGGGCGGCGGGCCCGAGCAGGACCTGGAATTCATCGAGCGGATCCTGTCGCTCCTCGAGGATTGGTGCGCGCGAGCGCGCGACCGGGGACCCGGCGGCTCCTGGGTCTCGTACCGTTTTCCCGAGGATCTCGACTACCAGCACCTGGTCCACCTCGAGCGGCCGGACGCCGAGCACCCGGAGGTCATGAAGGGCCCCGACGCGAGGATGCGCCGCCGGGACGGCTTCAAGCTGACCGACGCCCGCATGTCACCGCGCGAGGTGCTCGACCAGGCGCACTACTGCGTCCTGTGCCACGACCGGGACAAGGATTCCTGCTCCAAGGGGTTTCGGGAGAAGGCGGGCGGCTACCGCAGAAACCCGCTCGGCATCAACCTCCAGGGCTGCCCGCTCGACGAGAAGATCTCCGAGGCGCACGCGCTGAAGAGGCAGGGCGATCCGCTGGGCGCCCTGGCGGTGATCTGCATCGACAACCCGTTGTGTCCCGGCACCGGTCACCGCATCTGCAACGACTGCATGAAGGGCTGCATCTTCCAGAAGCAGGAGCCGGTCAACATTCCGCAGATCGAGACGGGCATTTTGACCGACGTCCTGAGCCTGCCCTTCGGGTTCGAGATCTGGAGCCTTTTGACGCGCTGGAACCCCCTGAAGATCGAGCGGCCCTACCCGCTCCCGTTCAACGGCAGAAACGTCCTGGTCGTGGGCCTGGGGCCCGCCGGCTACACGCTGGCCCTGCACCTGGTCAACGAAGGGTTCGGCGTCGTCGGCATCGACGGGCTGAAGATCGAGCCGCTCCCCGACGACCTGACGGGAGCGGACGGACAGACGCCCCGGCCCGTGCGCGACGTGAAGGACATCACCGGACCCCTGGACGAGCGCGTGCTGGCCGGATTCGGCGGCGTCTCGGAGTACGGCATCACCGTCCGCTGGGACAAAAACTTCCTAACCATGATCTACCTGGCCCTGGCGCGCCGCAGGAAGGCGCGGTTCTACGGAGGCGTGCGCTTCGGCGGCACCATCACCGTCGAGCAGGCCTGGGAGATGGGGTTCGATCACGTGGCGATCGCGGCGGGTGCCGGCCGGCCGACGATCATCGACATGAAGAACAACCTCATCCGGGGCGTCCGCAAGGCCTCGGACTTCCTGATGGCCCTGCAGCTCACCGGCGCCTTCAAGCGGATCGCCCTGGCCAACCTGGAGGCGCGCCTGCCGGCCATCGTCGTCGGGGGCGGACTCACCGCGATTGATTCGGCCACCGAGCTTCTGGCGTACTACCCGGTGCAGGTCGAGAAGATTCTGGAGCGCTTCGAGGAGCTGGTGCTCTCGCTGGGCGAGGCGCAGGTCCTGGCGACCTACTCGGAAGAGGAGCGCGAGCGGCTGGCGACCTTCCTGCAGCACGGACGCGCCGTGCGGGCGGAGCGGGAGCGCGCCCGCCGGGCGGGGGAGGCTCCCGACCTGGCGCGCCTGGCCAACGAATGGGGCGGGGTCACGATCGCCTACCGGAAATCGCTGGCCGACTCGCCCGCCTACCGGCTCAACCACGAGGAGATCCAGAAGGCGTTCGAGGAGGGCATCCGTTTCGCCGAGTGCCTGGACCCCGAGGAGGCGATCCCGGACGAGAACGGCTGGCTGAGCGCCGTGGTGTTCAAGCGGGTCCGCCAGGAGGCGGGGCGCTTCGTCGACACCGGCGAGCGCGTGCGTTTCCCGGCGCGCACGCTCCTGGTGGCCGCGGGCACCAGCCCGAACGTCACGTACGAGAAGGAGCACTCCGGGACCTTCGCCCTCGACGACCGCAGGCAGTTCTTCCGCTCGCACCGGGCGGAGAGGTCTGCGGCCGGCGCCATCCGCCTGGTGCCGGCCCAGAAGGGGGAGGTCGGCTTCTTCACGTCGGTGAACGACGGCGGAAGGCTCGTATCGTTCTTCGGCGACAACCATCCGCAGTACGCCGGCAACGTCGTGAAGGCGATGGCCTCGGCGCGGGACGGATTCATGAAGATCGTCGAGCTGTTCGGGCCCGACATGGCGCGGCTCGATCCGCGCGACCAGCGGGTGCGCGACGCGCGCCTCCGGACCCTGTTCGAGCGCCTGGACGACATCCTGCTGCCGCGCGTGGTGCAGGTGAACCATCTCACCCCGACCATCGTCGAGGTGATCGTGCGCGCCCCGCAGGCGGCGCGCAATTTCAAGCCCGGCCAGTTCTTCCGGCTGCAGAACTACGAGTCGACGGCGCCGCATCCGCTGGGGCATCCCCTGCTGATGGAGCCGCTGGCGCTCACCGGGGCCTGGGTCGACCGCGATCGCGGCCTCCTGAGCCTGATCGCACTCGAGCTCGGAGTGTCGTCACGTATCTGCGCCCACCTGAAAGTGGGCGAGCGCGTCGTGGTGATGGGCCCGACCGGCGCTCCGACGGAGATCCCCGACGGCTCCACCATCCTGCTCGCCGGCGGCGGGCTCGGGAACGCGGTGCTGTTCTCGATCGCCCGCGAGGCGAAGAGGCGCGGGTGCCGCGTCGTCTATTTCGCCGGCTACAAGAAGGGGGACGACCTGTTCAAGCGCGCGGACATCGAGGAGGGCACCGACCTCGTCGTGTGGAGCGTGGACAAGGGCGCGCCCATTCCCGCGCAGCGGCCGCAGGATCGCAGCTTCGTCGGCAACATCGTCCAGGCGATGCTCGCCTACGCCAAGGGAGACCTGGGCCTCACGCCGATCCGGCTGGAGGACGTCGACCGGGTCGTCGCCATCGGCTCCGATCGGATGATGGCCGCGGTGGCGCGCGCCCGGCACGAGGTCCTCAAACCGTATCTGCGCGACGACCACGTCGGGATCGGCTCGATCAACTCACCGATGCAGTGCATGATGAAGGAAGTCTGCGCGCAATGCCTGCAGAAGCACGTGGACCCCGCCACCGGAAAAGAGGCGAAGGTCGTGTTCTCCTGCTTCAACCAGGACCAGCCGCTCGATTGCGTCGACTGGAACCACCTGCACCAGCGCCTCACCCAGAACACCGTCCAGGAAAAGCTCAGCAACCTCTGGTTCGATCACCTCCTGACGCACGCCGCGCTCAGCCGGCGCTGAATCCCGTTCGCCCCGCACCCGGCGGATGTTCGGGTCAGGCCCTGGACGCCAGCATGCGCTCGCGGATGAGCGAGACCGGGACGGAGCCGTACGACAGGAATTCATCGTGGAAGCGCGTCAGGTCGAAGCCGCTGCCGCGCCGGACGGCCTCGCGCAGGTCCAGGATCGCCTGTTTGCCCACCGCGTAGGAGAGCGGCTGGGTCGGCGTGCGCGTGTAGCGCAGCACCTCGGCCCGCGCGTTGGGGGCTTCGATGCGGACGATCCCGGTCAGCATGTCGGCCGCCGCATCGACGCTCATGCCGCGCGTGTGCAGTCCGACGTCGATCACCACGCGACAGGCGCGCCAGAGCTGATCCTTGAGCTGCACGACGCGGCTGCGGACGTCGTGGTAATACGATTGCTCCACCATCAGCTCCTCGCAGTAGAAGGCCCAGCCCTCGATGAGCACCGGCGTGATGAAGAAGCGGCGCACCCTCGAAGAGATGCGGTTGGCGACCGAGAGCTGCAGGTGATGGCCGGGGTAGGCCTCGTGCGCCACGGTGGCCGGGATCGCCGGCCGCATGTGGTCCTGCAGCATGCGGGCCCGCTGCTCGGGCGGCGCGGTCTCGTCCGGCGGGGTCACCCAGAGGACCCCCTCCCGTCCGCCCTCGAACGGCGCCGGCGCCACGTAGGCGGCGAACGGCGTGACGCTTCTCTGGAATCCCGGGGTCGCCACGACCCGCAGGGTCTCTCCCAGCGGCAGCGTCGCCAGCCGGCGCTCCAGCACGAAGTCTCTCGCGCGCGCGACCTCCCGACGATATTCCTCCACGAACTCGGCTTCGCTCGGATGATCGGCCTTCCAGTCGGCGATCATCTCCTGCCAGGGCCGGCGCGGATCGAGGCTCCGCGCCGCCTCCTCCAGGCGGGCCTGCGCGTCGGCGATGAGCCGCCGTCCGAGCGCCTCGACGCCGTCCGCGTCCAGGTCGACCCCGTGCTGGGCGCGGAGCATCAGATCGAACAGTCCCTTTCCCGACGCGAACCTCCCCTCGGCCCGCCCCTTGAGCACGGCGCCCAGGTGGCTCGCGAACTCCCGGAGCGAGCGCCCCGTGGCGTCGCAGGCGCTCGCGAAATCGGGCCCCGCGGCGCCGGCGCGCGGCGCGAGCTCGCGGGCCAGGTGATCCAGATACGACACGCTTCCCTCGATCTGGCGCAGCGCCGCGTCCACCCACTCGGGCGGAACGACCCCGGGGTCCGACAGATTGGACCGCGCCTGCTCGAGAAGACGCGGCACCTCCGCCAGGCGCCGCGTCGCGGTGCGCAGGCGATCCGCGAGCGGGGCGAACTCGCGCTCCACCAGGTAGTAGACGCCGTACAGGATCTCGTCCAGGTAGGAGGCCGGATCGCGGAAGGCCGGACGCGCTTCCTCGAGGACGCGCGACTCGACGTCGAGCGCTCCCAGAAGAACGCGCGCGTCGAGCGCCTCGTCCGGGGTCCATTCGGGGCTCGCATCCACCAGGCGCGCCAGCCGGTCGCGATAGCCGCGCGTGGCCCGCAGGCGCGCGTCGAGCGCCGTCGCACCGCAATCCACCAGGCGCTCGTCGTGATCGTGGATCCCCACCGCGGTGGCGGCGGTCGGATTCGTGCTCCAGGTGAAGCGCAGGATCTCGTCGATCAGGGCCGTCAGCTGCGGGAGCATTTTGTGTCTCCGGAATCGCGTCGAAGTTGCGGAATTATACCCAATCCGGCGCGGCGTCCCGCCGGCGACTCGTGTTGACGGCGTCGAAAACGCTGTGGAATAATGCGCCGCTTCACGGCGCTGCGTGAGCGCGGCGTCGCATCGTGCAGACGTCGCGGCGCTGTCCCGCATGTCCGCGGCCTCCTTCGCCCGGGATCCGAATCGCAATGAAGGTTCTCGTCGTCGGAAGTGGCGCCCGCGAGCACGCCCTCTGCTGGAAACTGCGCCACAGTCCCATGGTCACGGAGCTGTACTGCGCTCCGGGCAACGTCGGCATGGCCAAGCTCGCCGACCGCGTGCCGATCGATCCCTCCTCCATCGTCGAGCTGGCGGATTTCGCCGGCACGATCAAGATCGGCTTGACCGTCGTCGGGCCGGAGCTGCCTCTGAATCTGGGAATCGTCGACGAGTTCCAGAAACGCGAACTGCCGATCTTCGGCGCCACGCAGGCGGCCGCCGAGATCGAGTCCAGCAAGGTCTTCGCGAAGGAGTTCATGAAGAAGCATGCGATCCCCACGGCGCGCTTCGAGGTGTGCGGATCGGCCGGCGAGACGCGCGCCGTCCTCAAGAAGTGGAAGGAGGGGTACCCGGTCGTCATCAAGGCGGACGGCCTGGCCTCGGGGAAGGGCGTCATCCTGGCCCGGGACAAGAAGGAGGCGGAGCAGGCGATCGAGATCCTTCAGGTCGAGCGCCGTTTCGGAGTGGCGAGCGATCGCGTGATCGTGGAGGAATTCCTGGAGGGACACGAGGCCTCCTTCTTCGCCCTGTCGGACGGCCAGCGCGTCCTTCCCCTGGTGACCTGTCAGGACTACAAGCGCCTCCAGGACGGGGACGCCGGGCCGAACACCGGCGGCATGGGGGGATACTCGCCGTCGGTGCGCATCGATGCCGACACCTTCCGCGAGGTCATGGATGGAATTCTCCTGCCGACCATCGCCGGACTCGCCGAGGAGGGCCGGCCGTACCGCGGCGTCCTGTACGTCGGGCTGATGCTCACCGGGAAGGGACCGCGCGTGCTCGAATACAACGCCCGCTTCGGCGACCCGGAAGCCGAATTGATCGCCGTCCGCATGAAGAGCGACCTGGTGCCGGTGCTGCAGGCCACCCTCGCCGGACGCCTGGAGGAGATCACGATCGAATGGCTGAAGGCCCGCTCGGTCTGCGTGGTCCTGGCCGCGAGCGGCTACCCCGAGAAGCCGGACACCGGCCGGCCGATCCTCGGGATCGACTCCGCCGCCGAGATGGATGGGGTGGAGGTGTTCCACGCCGGCACGGCCGTGAAGGAGGGGAAATTCGTGACCGCCTCGGGCCGCGTTCTCGCCGTCACCGCCCTCGGCTCATCCTTCAAGCAGGCCCGCGAGCGCTGCTACGCCGCCGCCGACGCGATCCGGTTCGAGGGGCGCCATATCAGGACCGACATCGCCAGGGACGCCCTGGATGGGGCGGCCGGCTAGGTCGCGCCAACCCCGGCACCCGTGCGGTGCCGTCCCCGCAACCACGTCCGCCGCCTTTTGAGGCGCCGCTTTCCGTGTGCTAGCATGATTCATCGTGCAGGAGAGACGCGTGGGACGCGCCGCAGACAACAAGAAGATCTTCGAGCTTCTCCGCCTCTACCACGAGTCGCGCGAGAACATCCGCCTGCTGCTCGACATGAGTCCGATGGCGGACTACGAAAAGATCGGGTTCGTCGATGCCTGGCAGGAAGAGATGGCCGACTTCTTCGCCCGCAACGGCTACTGCTTCGCCTGCAATCGTCAGCTCGGACGCTGTCAGTGCGCGGAGCCTCTCCGGCCTCGCGTCCCGCACCCCGCCGCCTAGATTCGCCATCCTCTGCTAGAATCTCGCCCCACGCTGACCAAGGGAGGATTTCGTGGCCAAGCCGCGCAAGAGCATGACGCCCGATGCCCGGAGCGCGTCGTCGCGCCTCAAGGTCTGGGTCGCCATGGGAAGCGACAGTGACATGCCGATCATGGAAGAGGCGCTGAAGGTGCTCCAGGAGTTCGAGATTCCGTACGAGGTGGACGTCACGTCCGCGCATCGCACGCCCGACGCGACGGCGGAGCTCGCCAAGAGCGCGCAGGCGCGCGGCATCGGCGCAATCATCCTCGGCGCCGGGCATGCGGCCCATCTGGCGGGCGTGGTCGCCGCGCACACCACGCTGCCCGTGATCGGCGTGCCGCTCCCCTCCTCCTCCCTGCAGGGCCTGGACGCCCTGCTGTCGACGGTGCAGATGCCGGGAGGAGTGCCGGTCGCCACCATGGCGATCGGCAAGTCGGGCGCCACCAACGCCGCGGTGTTCGCCGCCCAGATTCTCGCCACGTCCGACCCCGCCTTGGGGCAGCGTCTGCGGGCCTTCAAGGAGCGGCTGGCGGCGCGGGTGCTGGAGAAGAACCGTTCCCTGAAGTCCCAGCGCGCGCCGCGCTGAACGTGCCGACCTACCGTATCGTCACCCTGGGCTGCAAGTTGAACCAGGCCGACTCGGCCGCGCTCGAGGCGCGCCTGCGCGCCCTGGGTTTCGGGCGCGCGCGACCGGAGGGAGGGGGCGCGGACGGGGCCGATCTGGTCGTCCTCAACACCTGCACCGTCACGGCCAACGCCGACCGCGAGGCGCGCCAGATCGCACGCCGCATGCGCGCCTCCCATCCCCGATCGGTTCTGATTGCCACGGGATGCTACGCCGAGAGGGACCCCGAGGGGCTGCGGTCCCTCCCCGGAATCGACCACGTCGTCCCCCTGCGGGACCAGGAGGAGCGTGTGCCGGCGCTCGCCGCCGCGGCGTTCGGCATCGACCCCGATCGCGTCGAGCTCGGCCTCGGTCCCTGGGGGACGACGGAGGCGTGCGAGGGCGGCTTCGGTCCTCTCGACCGGACGCGCGCCCTCCTCAAGGTGCAGGACGGCTGCGACCTTCGCTGCTCGTACTGCGTGATCCCGTCCGTTCGCGGCGCCAGCCGGAGCCTGCCGCCGCACGTCGTCCTCGAACGGCTGGAGCATCTGGCCGCGGCCGGCTTCCGCGAGATCGTGCTCACCGGCGTGAACACGGGCGACTACGGCCGGGATCTCCTGCCTGCCTCGAGCCTCGTCCGTCTTCTGGAAAAGGCGATCGAGCTCCATGGGATCGGGCGCATCCGGCTCAATTCGCTGGAGCCGAAGACCGTCACGCAGGACCTCGCGGCGCTCCTCGCCTCCTGCGGCGGCCGCGTGGCGCCCCATCTTCAAATCCCGCTGCAGAGCGGGAGCGACGCCGTTCTGGGCCGCATGCGCCGCCCGTATCGGACCGCCGCGTACGCGCGCGTCGTGGAATCGCTTCGCGCCCGGGTCGAGGGGATCGCCCTGGGCGCCGACGTGATCGTCGGCTTCCCGGGAGAGACCGACGCGGAGTTCGAGACGACCTGCCGGTTCATCGAATCGTCGCCGCTCAACTACCTGCACGTCTTCTCTTACTCGTCGCGTCCGGGCACCGCCGCGGCCTCCGCCCCCGCGCAGATCCCCGCGCCCGTCATCAAGGAGCGCAGCGCCCGGCTGCGCCGCCTGGGACGCGATCTGTCACTGCGCTTCCGGAAGGCCTTCGTGGGCCGGACGCGCTCCGCGCTGATCCTCCGCGAGCCGCGGCCGGACGGCCGCCTGCGCGCCCTCACCGACAACTTCATCGACCTCGGCTGCGATCCGGGCGACCGGGCGGCCGCGCCGCTGATGAACCGCCTCCTCCGCGTCCGGATCACCGAGGCGCTGGAGAGCGACACCCTGGGAGTTGTTGCGGGGGATTGAGGACGGGCTCAACCCCGCCGGGCGGCCGTGTCGATGAGGTGCTGGCGCAGGTCGTCGAAGAGCGTGCCCTCGTTGCGGGCGCGCAGCGTCGACAGGTAGACGATCTCGGGATCGGACGGGCCGCCCAGGAGGCTGCAGGCCCGCCGCGAGGCGCGCCGGCTCGCGGAAAGGGCGATGCGCAGCATGACGCGCGTCCCCAAAAGCGACGTGAGCCTGCCGTAGAAACTCCCCGCGGACGAGAACAGGGAACGGACCGGCCGCGGAACCGCGCCTCCGCGGGCCGTGATGATGCGCTCGATCCTCCTGCGCCTGTCGGTCTCGGCCCTCAGATAGTTCTCGATGAGCCTGCGACCCTCCGGGTCGCGCAGCCGCGGCGCGTAGATCCCGTACAGAGAG
>DATFVU010000244.1:0-11936 GCA_035260145.1 Candidatus Polarisedimenticolia bacterium
CAGCGACGGCGACGGACTGTCCGACGACGCCGAACGCTTCTTCTATCTCACCGACCCGGGCCGCCCCGACAGCGACGGCGACGGCGTTCCCGACGGAATCGAGGCGGCCTCCTGCCGCAATCCAGCCGACGGCACGACGGCGCCCTTTTTCGTCCCGGTCCTGGATCTCGAGGTGGCCGAGCCGTCGCCGACGGTGGTGCGCTGGAATTTCCTCGGGGCGGGGATCACGTACGACGTCATCCGCGGGGCGGTGTCGTCTCTGCACGCGAGCGGAGGGCTCGTCGATCTCGGCGTGGTCGCCTGCATCGAGAACGATTCGACCGATCTGACGACGCGCGGCCTGGCGGACGCCGTCTCACCACCGGTCGGCGCAGCCTTCTTTTATCTGGTGCGCCAGAACCCGGCCGGGAGCGGTCTGGGCTACGGCTTCTCCACGGCGCACGAGGCGCGCCGCCCCGCCGTGGGTGACTGCGCGTGAACCACCTCCCGCGCGCCCTCCTGTCGCTGGCGCTCCTCGTGGGGGCGGCCGCGGCGCGGGCGGAGGAGGCGCCTCCTCCGCCGGCCGCGGATCCGACCCCGCAGGGTCCGGTCGAGAAGGTGGAGGTGCGCGGCGACGCGGATGAGGCGGCCACCCTCGACGGCACCGCCTTCGCCACGGTCATCCGGGCGGAGGACTTCGAGGGGCGCGTGACTTCGGTCCCCGAGCTGCTGCGCGATCTGGTCGGGGTGCAGGTCCGCGGCCTGGGGGGCGAGTTCGCCACCGTCTCGATCCGCGGCTCGACCGCCGAGCAGGTGGTGGTGTATCTCGACGGCGTGCCGCTCAATCGGGCCCTCGGCGGCGGCGTCAATCTCGCCGATCTGCCGCTCGGCCAGGTCGACTCGATCGAGGTGTATCGCGGCGTCACGCCGGTGGGGCTCCCGGCCGCGTCGATCGGCGGGGCGGTCATGATCCACACGCGCCGGGCCTCGGGGTCTCCCGCGGCGAGCGTGACCGCCACGGTCGGCTCGTACGGATCGGGGGAGATGATCGCCTCGGTCTCCGGCCGGAGCCAGCGCGCCGACTATCGCGTCGGGCTCGACGGCGGCGTCAGCGACGGCGACTTCGAATTCTTCGACAACAACGGCACGCCTCAGAATCCCGCGGACGACACCACGGCGGTCCGCCACAACAACGATTTTCAGCGCGGTCACCTGTCCGGTCAGGCGAGCGTCAGGACCGGGGAGCGCGGCCGCCTGTCGCTCGCCGCCGACCTGCTCGCGCGCGAGCAGGGGGTGCCGGGCCTCGATTGCTGCAAGTCGCCCTACGCCCGCTTCTCGACGAGCCGCTGGCTGCTGCGTCCCACGTTCGAGATGCCGGGGCTCTTCGGCGGACGGGTCCTGGGGCGCCTGGCGGCCGATTACACGCGTTACCGCGAGGAGTTCGACGATCCGCATGGCGACATCGGCCTCACCGGATTCCCCACCGACGCCATCCATCAGATCGAGACGCTGGGGGGCGAGGCCGGTCTGGTCATCGCCGCGCCCGGGAGGCAGGCGATCTCGTTTCTCCTGTCGCGGCGGCGCGAGACCGCGGATCTCGCGGACCACGCCCTCCCCGGTCCGGACGACATCGGCCGGGCCACGCGGCACACCACGGTCGTGACCCTCGAGGATCAGGTCTCGTTCGCCTCCGACCGTTTCGTGATTAATCCATCGCTGCGGCACGAGGCGTACGACAGCGACTTCGATCCCGGTCCGGGAGGCGGCGTCGTGACGCCGGCCGAGGACGCCTCCTATCTCACGGGGAAGATCGGCTTCCGTCTGAAGGCGACCGTGGCCGTGACGGTCAAGGGGAACTTCGGACGCTTCACGCGCCTGCCCGACTTCATCGAGCTGTTCGGGAACCAGGGCGCGGTTGTGGGAAACCCGGCTCTCGATCCCGAGCGCGGCCGCACCCTCGACCTCGGCTTCGTCGCGACCCGCCGCCAGCCTCAAGGTGCTTTGCGCGCCGCCCGCCTCGAGCTCACGATCTTCGAGACCTTGGCGGAGGACCTGATCCAGTTCATTCCGAACTCGCAGAGCACGGTGCTGGCGCAGAACTTCGACCGGGCTCGCATCCGCGGCGCCGAGCTGACCTTCGCCCTCGGCCTCGGGACGCGGTTCAGCGGCAGCCTGAACCTCACCCACCAGAACCCGCGCGACGTCAGCGGGGGGCGCAACGACGGGCTCCTCCTGCCGGGTCGGCCGCAGGACGAGGTGAGCGCCTCCACAACACTCGAGGCCGGACGCGGCCGCGTCTTCTACGATTTCACCTATGTGGGCCCGAACTTCATCGATCGATCGAACACGCCGAGCACCGCCCTGCCGGCGCGCTACCTGCACGACGCCGGCTACCTCCTGCGCCTGCGCCCGGGACTGCAGGCGACCTTCGAGGTCAAGAACGCCGCCGACGAACAGACGTACGACTACGCCCGGTATCCCCTGCCGGGGCGCAGCTTCCACGCGAGGATGTCGTGGGAATTCTGATCGTCGTCCTGCTGTCCCTGGGCGGGCTTCTCGCCTGCGGCCCCGGCCTGCCGGACATCCATCCGCTGCCCGGCGCCGGGACGGCGCGCCTGCAGCCGATCTACGACGTTTCGGTCCGTTATCCGAGCCTCGAGATCATCGTCTCGGGTCTGTCGTATCGGGGCCTCGACCTCGACGTCGAGATGGCGTTCGACGAGTCGACGCTTCAGGACGGCGACCCGTCGTTCGAGGCCCGGGCGCGCGTCCTGTCGGTCAGCGCGGGCGGCGTGCCCCAGGCGTTCGAGGCGCCCCAGGCGATCGGCGTCTCCGGCTCGTACGACGACGGACACATCGCGACCGGGTTCTTCGGACCGATCCGGGTGGGGAACGCCGGTCTCCTGATCGATCTCGAAGGAACGACTCAGGACGGCCCCCGACGCCTGACCGGCGCCGCGACGCTCTACGGCTTCCCCGACCAGGGCACCTTCGCGGCGGTCAAGCGCCGGCGGTATCTCGTCGCCGGCTCGGACCTGCAGGCGGAGATCGGGAAGGTCGCCGTCGTCACCGTGCGCTACGACGCGGAGATCACCATCGAGAACGACGTCGAGATCACCAGCAGCGACGCGATCGCCCGTGTCGAGGACGGAAGACCCTTCATCGTCAATCGCTTCACTTATGACAACGTCCAGGGGCTCGATCCCCTGGGTCCCCTGAAGACGACCTTCGAGTATTCGACGGAGAATCTCTCGAACCCTCTCGACCTGGTGATCCCCCCGCCGGGGGCGGTCGGCGACCCCGGGACCGCCTTCGTGACCCGCTACGGCGCCGCCTTCGGAGACGTGGCCGTCCTGGATCTCAAGAGCGGTACTGTCATCGATCGGATCGATCTGAAGCCGTACGCCCGCAACCGCAACGGCTATCCGCGGCCGGACCAGGCGCTCCTGCACGACGGGCTGATCTACGTCACGCTGCAGGACGCCGACGCCACCTTCACGGAGTTCATGAACGGACGGGTGGTGATCATCGACCCGGTGCTGCGGCAGGTGATCCAGGTGATCGACCTGCTGGGGCAGAACCCGTTCGAGGCGCTGACCTACGCCCCCTCGACCGGCCTCATCTACGTCGGGCTGGCCGGGCTCTTCCCCACCACCAGCCGGCCCGCGACCCTGAGCGGCGGCATCGAGACGATCGATCCCGTCACCCGCACCGACCGGGGCGTCCTGGTGGACGATGATGCCCTGGGCGGCAACGTCAGCGGCGTCGCGATTCACTCCGCGACGCGCGGCTATTGTCTCGTCTCCGACGCGTCGTTCCACAATTTCGTGAAGGTGTTCGATCCGCAAACCGGCGAGGTGCGGGAGACGATCTTCGACAGCGCCTCACTCGTCTCTTCGATCGAGCTGGACGGCGACGGCTATCTCCTGGTCGCCGACAGCAGTTTTTTCGAGCCCCGCGTCCTGATTTTCAATGCCGAGACCGGCGCCCTGGTCGCCGCCCTGCCGGCGCGGCTGCCGCCGTTCTCGTTCGCCATTCTCACAAGGAGCCTGCCATGACGACACGCCGTCGCACCTCACGCCTCGCCGCGCGGGCGCCCCTCGCGGCGCTCGCCCTCCTGTGCGCGTCCACGCTTTCGCCCCTGCGCGCCCAGGTGGTCGAGCGTTTCGCCAAGGATCCTCTCGACGGCGGGGGACGCCACGTCTTCTTCGCCGAGGGGGACGCCGCCGCGCGCTTCACGTACCTGTCCGACGAGCCGGCGCGCTTTCCCGGCGACCGAAGGGGAACGCTGCGCGTCCTGTACGACACGACGTTGCCGGCGGCGCGCCTCTCGACGCCTTTGGGCCGCGTCCTGTCTCTCGACGCCGATTTCGAGGTCGGCGCCATCCTGACGATCCGCTCGGAGGGGTTCTTTGCCGACCCGAACGGCTTCTCGCAGATCGCCTTCGGCGCCTGGAACGCCGCCACGACCGGCATCGGGCGCACCTCGTTCCCGTCCGACAGCTTCGACCTTCTGGAGTTCGACTATTTCCCGAACGTCACCTCGTTCGGCGGACCGTTCCTGTCGCCGTCCGTGTTCGGGGGGAACGTCGGGGGGAACGCCTTCTTCAATTTCGCGTTCCGTTCGTCCGAGGTGGACCTGCCTCACGACACGCCGCTTTTGGTCCGCTGCCGCTACCGCGCCCTGGCGCGCCGCCTGGAGGTCACGGTCCATCGTCACGCAGGGGGGTTGTTGTTCGAGACCATTCCCGGAGGGAGTGCTGTGGTCGATCTGTCCGGGATCAGCCCCGCGTTCCTCCTGAACGTCCTCGGGATCGCCGGCTACTTCGAGGGGTTCCCTTCGATCCACGCGTCCGTCGACTACGACCTGCTGTACGCGGGTCCTCTGCCGACGCCGTGGGGAGTCATCAAGCCGATGGCGCCACAGCCCGGGGAGACCTCTTCGCCCGGGAGACTGCAGCGGTGAGCGTCTCCAGCCGCCGCGCCGCGACCGTTAAAAACGCCACGACGCGGTAAACTGCGGCGCATGTCGGGAGAGAGCGTGCGTGTGGTCTCGCTGATCGCCAGCGCCACGGAGATGGTCTGCGCGCTCGACTGCGAGGATCGGCTGGTGGGCCGGTCGCACGAATGCGACGTCCCGGACACGGTACGGCGTCTGCCGACCTGCTCCGCCCCCCGCGTCGACGCCGACCGGCCGAGCCGCGACATCGATCGTTCCGTCCGGTCGATCCTGGAGCAGGCGCTCTCGGTCTATCGGGTCGACGCACAACTCCTGAAGTCGCTGCGGCCCGACTTGATCATCACGCAGACGCTGTGCGAGGTGTGCGCCGTCAGTCTGGGGGACGTCGAGGAGGCGCTGGCGGCATGGACGGGATCGCGGCCGGCGCTCCTGGCGCTCAATCCCATGCGCCTCGAGGATGTGTGGGACGATGTGGGGCGGGTGGCGGACGCCCTGGGGGTCGCTAAGCGCGGCCGGTCGCTCAGGGCCGGTCTCGAGAATCGCGTGCAGGCCATCGCGTCCCGCGCCTCAGGCATCGCGACGCGGCCGCGGGTCGCCTGCGTCGAGTGGATCGATCCTCTGATGGCGGCCGGGAACTGGATGCCCGAGCTGGTGGGCCTGGCGGGCGGCGTCAACCTGTTCGGGGAGGCGGGCCGGCATTCGCCGTCGATGACGTGGGACGATCTCGCCGCCGCCGATCCCGACATCATCGTCGTGCTGCCGTGCGGCTTCGACCTCGAGCGCACGGCGCTCGAGGCGCTGACCCTGCGCGGACACCCGGGATGGCCCGATCTCCGGGCCGTGCGATCCGGCGACGTCGTCATCGCCGACGGGCACCTGTTCTTCAATCGCCCCGGGCCGCGGCTGGTCGAGTCGCTCGAGATCCTGGCGGAGATCCTCCACCCGTCCGCGTTCCACTACGGACACGAAGGAAGCGGCTGGCGGCGGCTGGCTCCGGGACCCGGACCGCGCCCGCCCGCGGCACCCGGACGATAATCGCGCCATGTGGGAGCCCGCGACCCGGATCGAGATCGACGAGGACGCCCGGCGACTGGTGCGCGCCGGGACGATCCATGCAGCACCGGTCGCGATCGGGCCGGCCGGCGCCGGGCTCCTCGGCGAGATCGAGGCGGCCTGCGCCTCCCTGGCGGCCGAGCACGCCGGAAAGGCGCCGGGGGAGATCCCGGGGCTCGCCGCGGCCCGCGAGCTCTATCGGGCCTTCGGCATCGATCCGACCCGCACGCGCCCTTCGTCCGAGGCGCTCCTGCGTCGCGTGCTGCAGGGGAAGGGGCTGCCACGCATCTCGAACGCCGTCGACCTGTGCAACCTGCTCGCCCTGCGCTACCTGCTGCCGATCGGTCTGTACGACGCCGCCCTCATCGCACAGCCCGTGCGGCTGCGGCGCGGCCGCCCCGGGGAATCGTACCCGGGCATCCGAAAAGAAGACGTGCGTCTCGAAGGGCGCCCGACCCTTACCGACGCGCACAGCCCCTTCGGCAACCCCTCCTCCGACTCGCTCAGGACCTCGGTGACGGAAGCGACGCGCGCGCTGGTGATGGTGATCTTCGCGCCGGCCGGTTACGCGGCCGCACGGCTGCGCGAGCACGTCGAGGACGCCCGCCTCGCCATCGCCCGCCATCTCGCCCCCACGGGGGTGACGGTCGTCACGTCCGAAAGCGCGGCCCCAGCGGATTGACGGTCAGTTCCCCTTCTTGGCGGGGCTTTCGGCCGGCTTGGCCTCCTTCTCTTTGAGGACCTCGACGTTGAGGGTGATGTCGACGTCGTCTCCCAGGACCGCGCCGCCGCCCTCGACCACGTCGTTCCATGCGACGCCGAAATCCTGGCGGTTGATCCGGGTCTTGGCCTCGAAGCCGCCGCGCGTGCCGCCGTAGCCAGGGCCGAAGCCGAGGACATCGACGTCGAGAGTCACCTGCTTCGTCTTGCCGCGGATCGTGAGATCGCCGGACACCTGCAGCTTGTTGTCGGAGACTTTCTTGACGGCGGTCGACTTGAAGGTGATCTTCGGGTTCTTGGCGACGTCGAAGAAGTCCGCGCTCTTCAAGTGCTGGTCGCGCTTCGGCTCGTCGGTGTCGATACTGCCCGCGTCGATCGTCACCTGGACGGTGCTCTTCGTCAGGTCGTCGCGGTCCACCACCATCTTCCCCTCGAACTTGGTGAACCGCCCGGGGACGCGGCTGAAGAAGTGCCTGATGGAGAAGCCGACGGCACTGTGCTCCGGGTCGATGTTGAAGCTTTCGGGCGCCGCGCCGGCCGGCGCGGCGAAAAAGGCAAGCCCCGCCAAAAGGAGCAGGGCGAGAGCCAGCGGACGCAAGGCGTGAACCGCGATCGAAAAACCGCGCGACTGATTCATGATCCGACATCCTCCTTAGATGGGGCGCGCATCCTACATCGTCCTCTTTCGGTTGAACACGACTTCTTTCGACGGTGATCCCGGTGCTCCGGATTCGGACACACTCCTAATGCAGGTGCCGCCCGCCGTCCACCCGGATGCACTCGCCGGTGACGAACTCGGTCTCCACGAGAAACAGGACGGCCCGGGCGATCTCCTCCGGCCCTCCCCAGCGCCCCAGCGGGGTCACCCGGCGCACCGCCCGATCGGCTTTGGCGCTGAAGCCGGGAGGCTTGAGGATCGGGCCGGGGGCGATGGCGTTCACCAGGATCTCGGGCGCCAGCTCGAGCGCCAGACTCTCGGTCAGTCCGATGACGGCCGCCTTGGCGACGTAATACGGGAGAAAGGCGCGATAACGCGGCCGGCCGCTCCGGGCCAGCCAGTCGGCGAACAGGACGATGCGTCCCGCGCCGGCCTTCTTCATCAGAGGGGCCGCCTGCCGCGCCAGGTGAAAGGCGCTCGCCAGATCGACGTCCAGATTGGCGCGAAACGATCGATCGTCGAGCGATTCGAACGGGGTCTTCCCGTAGATCGACGCCATGCAGACCAGGATGTCCGGCCCACCGAGCCCCGCGTGGACCGCCCGCACCGCCGCCGCGACGCCTTTGGGACGGGACAGATCGGCCTTGACGATGAGCGCGCGCGCCCCGAGCGAGCGCACGCGCCCCGCCGTCGTCTCGGCGCTGTCGCGCGACCGGTTGTAGGTGAGGGCGACGTGGCAGCCGCGCCGGGCCAGGGCCGCGGCGACCTCCTGACCGATGCGGGCACCGCCGCTCACCAGCGCCACTCTGTCCCTGGGATCCACCCGGCCGCCTCAGGACGAGGGCGTCGGCACGGCGATCGACGCGGGCACCCGGGAGGCGCGCGGCGCGTCCCGGCGATCGAGAGGTGGACGCTTCAAGTGCCAGGAGGTGATCCCCTGGAAGAAGCGGGCCAGGGAGATCCCCTTGTTCTCCTCGAAGGCCGATGTCATGGCGGTGAGGCTGACCGGCATCCCGTCGGCGCCGAAGCCGCAGGGCACCGCGATCGCAGGCAGCCCGCACAGATTCCCGGCGGCCCCCACCGGATCGGACCAGGCGATGTCATTGAAGTCCTTGTCGAGCGGAAAGGCGGTGTACCCCTCGCCCGGGTAGAGGAGGGCGTCGTAGGTGGCGAACAGGTCGGCCATCGACTTCTGGCAGAGCGTGCGCACGCGCTGCGCCTTGACGAAGTCGGCGCCGGTCACCGCCCGGGCCACGACGAACGACAGCGGCGCGTCGGGGCTGACCAGGTCGCGGGCCTTGCCCGATTTCTGGAGATCCTCGAAAGCGGTGGCGACCTCGGCCGTCAGGACAACGGCCGCGGCCGCCTCGAACGGAAGATCCGGCAGCTTCGCCTCTTCCAGGCGCACGCCGGCGCGCTTGAGATCGTCGATGGCGGCCAGGAACGCCTTTTCAACCGACTTGTCCCCCTGCTTGTCGAAATCGTCCCTGAGGTACGCGATCCTCATCGACTTGACCGCGCCTGGGTCGGAGGGCGGGGCCGGCTTCTCGTCGGCCGAGTACGGATCGTCCGGGTCGTGCCCCTGGATCCTTTCGAGGACCAGCTCGCAATCGCGCGCCGAGCGCGTCATCGGCCCGAGCTTGTCGAGCGTCCAGGACAGCGCCATCGCCCCCCGTCGCGACACGCGGCCGAACGTTGGTCGCAGGCCGGATACGCCGCAGAACGACGAGGGGCAGATGATCGAGCCCCAGGTCTCCGATCCGATGGCGAACGGCACCAGCGCAGCGGCCACGGCCGCGCCCGATCCGGAGGACGAGCCGCAGGTCCAGCGATCGAGTCCCCAGGGGTTGTGCGCCGCCCCGGTCAGGGACGAGTCCCCCTTCGAGTATCCCAGGCCGCCGGCCAGCTCGATCATCGCCAGTTTCCCGAGCAGGACGGCCCCCGCCTCGCGCAGTCTTCTGATGATCGCCGCGTCGGCGTCGAACATCTGGCCGGCGTACGGCCTCGCCCCCCAGGTGGTCGGAATCCCCTTCGTCGCGACCAGATCCTTGGCGCCGTACGGGATGCCGTGCAGCGGCCCGCGGTATTTTCCGGCGCCGATCTCGCTCTCCGCCCGCCGCGCGTCGTCGAGCGCCACCTCCCCGGTGACGGTGGCGAAGGCCGAGAGCGTCGGGTTCAGCGCCGCGATGCGCGACAGATACGCGCGCGTCAGCTCCACCGGCGACAGCTGGCGTGAGCGCAGCATCTTCGACAGCTCGGTGATCGGCTTGTAGAGGACGTCGTCATCGATCATGGGTCCGCCTCGTCCGGAGCGCCCGGAAGGTCCCGCTCGGCGCAACGTCGTTCGTCAGGCTGAAGGCGCGGATCTCCTTGAGCGACGCCTCGAGCTGCGCCACCTGCCGCCTCACCTTGCGGCGCTCTTCGCCCGTCAGCCCCTCCTCCTCACGCGCCAGGAAGCGTCCGAGCGCTGAATCCTGAGGCTCCTGTTCGGGAGTCGGCGACGGCTCCTCCTGCGCCGCCTCGGCGGCCCGCGTCTCTTTCCATCCAAGGAGCGACTGGAGGCCGGCCATGGGTGCTGTGAGAAGCGCCACGGGCGCGCCGACGACGGCCCGGGCCACGGCCCTGCGCGACAGCTTCATCGGTTCCTCCTCTACTTGCCGGACACGCGTTTCACGAACTCGCCTGTGGTCGTGTCCACCATCACCATCTCGCCACCCTCGAGATAGACCGGGACGCGGATCGAAGTACCGTTCTCCAGGGTGGCGGGCTTCGTCACCTTGCCGCTGGCCATGTCGGAGCGGCCCCCCGGCCCGGTCTCGACCACTCTCAGCTCCACGAACTGCGGCAGCTCGATGCCGACGACGCGTCCCTGGAAGACGATCGAGCGCAGCGTGACCCCCTCGCGCAGCCAGCGCGTCGTGTCCTGAAGCTTCTCGCGATCGAGGTGGAACTGCTCGAACGACTCCTCGTCCATGAAGTGGTACTCGTCGCCGTCCGCGTACAGGAAATTGATCTTGCGGCGCTCGAGGTCGGGCTCCTCGAACTTCTCTCCGGACTTGAACGTCATGTCCAGCACCTGACCGGTGATGACGTTGCGCCCCTTGATCCGCACGAGCGTGGCGGATCCGCGCGCCGACGGAGTCTGCACGCTGTACTCCATGATGAGGTACGGCTGCCCCTCCACCAGGATCGCCAGCCCCTTCTTGAAATCGCCGGTGGTCAGCACGCGGGGGTCCGCTCGAAGATCAGGAAGTAGTGGTAGGGCAGGAACGTCTTCTCGTCCGACAGCCGGAAGCCGGCCTGCTTCATCTCGTCCAGGACGAACTCGCGCGATAACTTGTGCTCGGGCGGCGGCCCGACGGGCAGCGGCTTCTTGTGGAAATCGACGATCGCGATACGGCCGCCCGGCGCCAGGAGGTCGCCCATCCGACGGAAATAGCGGATGCGATCGTCGACGTGATGATACGTGTCCACGATGAGCACGCGGTCGACGCGGCCCGGCGGCAGGAACGGCTCCTGGGGCAGCGCCAGGACCGGCACGACGTTGTCCGTCCCCTCCTTCAGGGCGCGCTCGGCCAGCTGCTGCACCATGGCGGGCTCGGTGTCGATCGCCAGGACGATCCCCCCCGGAGACACCGCCTTCGAGAGATAACGCTCGAAATAGCCCGTGCCCGCTCCGAGGTCGGCGACGATGCTCCCTGGGGAAAGCCCCAGAGCCTCGACCAGTTGCTTCGGTTTCTGCCACTCGTCGCGCTTCGGGTCGTCGAAGATCCGCTTCCATTTCTCGACGTCGGTGAACGGGTGGTGGGCCGTGGCGTCGTGCGGCGCCTGCGGAGACTGGGCGCCGGCGCGGGATCCCCAGGACGGCGCGGCCAGGAGCAGCAGAACCGCGGCCGGAACGAAACACCTGTCGGTCGCGTGACGCCGGGCGTTCATGCCTGCTTTTCGTTGGCGATCTCGAGCGCCAGGCCGGCGAGACGGCCGGCGAACGTCACCAGCTGCTCCACCTCGATCTCCTCGTTCGGCTGGTGGTAGGTCGCCTCGTCACCGGGCGACCAGCCGACCGCATCGACGCCCATCAGGACAAGATCCTTCGCGAACGTACCGCCGCCGCTGCCGACGACCTTGGCGTCCGGAGCGTGCCTGAGGATGCGCCTGACGATCGGTGCTGTGGGCGACACCTCGCACGGCTTCGCGTCCTGGATGATCTCCACGGCGATTTCCGCCGCGGCCACCTCTCCGGGGCCCCAGATCGACTCGGAGGCGATCGCCTGGATCTCCTGGCGGATCCCTTCGGCCGTCTGGCCCGGCACGTAGCGGATGTCCAGCGTCGCCTCGCAGTCGGCCGGCACCGCGTTCGGCGCCACGCCGCCGCGCACGAGCCCCACGTTGATCGTCGGGCCGCCCAGGATCGGATGAGAGCGGAACCGCAGCCGGATATTTTGCAGGGCGGCCAGGAACCGCGCCATGGCGTTGATGGCGTTCACGCCCTTCCCCGGCTCCATGGCGTGCGCCTGGCGGCCGCGCGCCTTGATCTTCAGGAGCACCCGCCCTTTCTCCGCGACA